>JAUNBY010000298.1 GCA_030526935.1 Clostridia bacterium | reverse complement strand
GTTCGCGGCCGACGCGCGCGAATACCCGGGTATCGGAAAGAATCCGGGACGCGTCGTGGTGTACTTCTCTCGAATGGGTTACGCCAGAAAGCTCGCCTGCGAAGAAGCCGACCGGATCGGCGCGCGGCTCGTCGAAATAAAGGCTCGCGAAAGAACCGAAGGCACTTTGGGGTTTTGGTGGTGCGGGAGATTCGGTATTAATCGGTGGGCCATGCCCATAGATGATATGGATGTCGATTTTGCCCAATGCGAACACGTGACGATCGTTTCCCCGATATGGGTCTTTTCGCTGTCCTCTCCGGTGCGCGAGTTCTGCCGCACGGCGCGGGGAAGCATAAAGTCCGTCGATTACATACTCGTTCACCACACGAGCGCAGGCTACAAAAACGCCGCCGACGAAATGGACGCTTTGTTAAACGTCAAAAGAAGCCGGGCGAGAAGCGTCCGCTGTTCGATGGGAAAGTATTCGCGGGTAGTCGAAATATGATTTAAAGCATCGAGATAAGTTTTATCTGGTAATTCATGCCGAACCGGGCATAATGCGGCGGCATGGCCGCCTTATATTATAAAAATCTTCCACAAAGCTGTTTTGTCATTTACGTTGAATAAGCGTCTCAAGCGGCAAGCCTTTGTTGTTGCCGCCGCGTCTGATTGATGTTGATGGTGACGAAAGCCCATTTCCAACCTTCGCGCCACGACATATGGCGCTAATCACAGGCTGCCGGCGCCATATGTCGTGGCTTAGTTAAAAGGAATGGGCTTTGGGCATCCTAATTATTAATTCGCTGCCTGTTCAGTTTAAGCCCTCGATGATATAATTGGCGGCGTTTTCTCCGGATACATAGCCACTGGTATAAGCCCAGCCGTTAGCGGGGCCTCCGAGACTCAAGTAGTTTTTCTCATCGTTGAGTATGACGCCGAGTGAGTCGCCGCCAACAGCATACAGGCCATGTATGGGCGTTTCTCCGTCGGATTTCAGTACGCGCAGTTGTTCGTCAACATCAAGTCCGCCTGTACTGCCGTAAGGATACGGGAAAGCCTGTACCGCGTAATAGGGGCCGGTCTGTTCGTATTCACGCAGCAGCGAGGGATCTTTACCATAATCTTCGTCTACGCCATTCTCGCAAAAACTCTGATAGCGGTCGAAGGTTGCCCGCAGAGTGGCTGGATCTATGTCAAGCTGCCGTGCCAGATCCTCGATGGTGTCGGCCTTAAAGACGAAGCCCATGTCAATGGCCTTCTGCATCACGTCGTACGTCTCCGGAAGAGGCGTCTCAAGGGGAACGCCGCCCTGCGAGGTGTACTGGCGCCAACGCGTTCCGACGGGGAATCCTTCGTCCTGAACCTGCTTGACCATCGCGTCATCTATGAGTACATAGTATGAAGGGCCGTACCAGTAGTACTGGTTGACCTCGTTATTTTTTCCAGTTCCGATAACGGGTTCGGCGGCGTTGCGGTTGCCGTTTTTGTCAAAGTACATCACGTTGGTATAGCTGATGAAGCCCTCCGGGATGTCGTTGAGCGACCAGGTATTCGTTCGACCGGTACGATTGTTCATCGTTCCCTCGATGAGGTTTACGGGATAATCGTGTATCTCGCCAGCCAGGGACGCGATGCCTATCAGTATGGGGGTCATGCCGGCGTTCCACGTCCCTGCGCCTATATCCAACGCGGCGCTAAACATCTTGCCGTCATTCTGAGCCATGCCGTATTGCTTGTACTCTCCGCGGAGGGGATAGGGATCGTCGGAATAGAGTTCGTTGGTCAGTTCGCCTCCGCCGAATCCGCCGGTAGCCATGATGACGGCTTTGGCGTTTATGACATACTCCTTGCCGGTAACCAGGTCGCGGGCTTTCACGCCTTTGACGGTATTCGTATCTTCGTCGTAGACAAACTCATATCCTTCGGTCTCGAGCAAATATGAGCCGCCGGCGGCTTCTATCTGTTCCATAAGTTGTTTCTGCCACTCGAACACCTGCAGCCTGCGCTGTTCATATGAATAGTTGAAGCTGACCAGATTGTATTCGCCTACAAATGTCACGTCGTGCTCACCCTCGGACATATTACTGCCGGTAGGGCCTTCGATGACGTAGTCATGATCGTAGCGCAGCCAGTCGATCAACTCTCCGGAACGATCCAGGTACATTTCGAGAACCGCAGGCTTGGCGCGCTGAGATCCGTCGGCTCCGGTTGTGTAATTAAGCCAGTATTCCAGAAGTTGCTCCTCGTCCAGATAGTCCTCGCCGTTATTGTTTTCCTCCTGATAGCGCTCGGGATTTACGGCAAAAATGGCGTGAGCCATACCGGACTGTCCGCCTATTTTCGCGGCTTTCTCTATGCCCATAAAACTCACGGGCTGGCCACCGTTTTGTTCCTGCAAGATTTCAACGGCGTGCTTGCTGGCCATGATGCCGGCGTTGCCAAGTCCCACTGTCAGAAGATCGACGTCTATTTGTTCCACCTGGCCTTCTTCCGCCTTTGCGGGGATCGTAGAGAAGGCGGAAATAGCGTCGGGGGACGAGCCGCCGGCGGCCAGAGCTTCGGTCAATGCCATCTCAACCGCCTGCTTCACGGCGTTGGAAGACGTGGTGGCGCCGGTCACTGCGTCCACGGCAAAGGACTGGTGCTCCAGAATGCGGGGTATAAGGTAGTCGATGACGGTTTGGAAAATAACGAAGGTTTCACCATGCTCGTCAAGCTCATCCATTGAGTCTGGAACCTCTATGGAAATAATGCTTTTCTCATCCACGGTGACCTTTACGGGAAGCTGGAAAGCCTGTGAATATCCCCAGACCTTCTCTTCATAAGTACCGGGCATCATATTGACCTCGGTCTTTGCCGCGCCTGTAGCCTCGGCATAGGCGGCTTTCGCCGCCCGGATTATCGCGTTGGAGCTGATTGTGGCTCCCGTCAGGGCGTCCACGTCAGGATCGCCCTTCTCCACCATTACGGCGGGCAACTGTTCAACGGCTCGAGAGCCTATGCCCTGGGTTTCGCTGTCGCCATCGATTACGACACCCGTGATCCTGCCGTCCGAGACTGTCAGAGTAACGCTGATCGCGCCGCCAAAGCCGTTCTCCTGAGCGGTAAAAGTTTCATGCCGGGCAGTCGCCTCAGCATTCGCCGCTACAGGCAGTATCATTACTACTACGAGTAGCCAGGCAAATATACGTCTGTTCTTCATGGAGCATCTTCCTTTCCGGCAGTTTTGATATTCTGGATATTATTAAATACCACAAAACTGACACTTTATTATAACAGACCACTCGCAAATAATGAATTTCAATTTTTTCATCAGCAAATCAAATTAATGCGGATTCGTTATCAATTGACGATGTGAAAGGATGTGATTAATCGAGATTTCCGCTGTTCTGAGACAACTCGCGAATGATTCTGACGAATTGCTGACGGGCGGGGTTGCGGTTGTCCTTGCGCCAGGCCAGAACACGGGCAAACGGGGTATTGTCGCACTCCAGATGCACGAATACCGCGCCCGCCGGAATCTCACGCCGGGACGCGCCGGAAGGCACGCTCCAGTCCGTCGGATATATACCTACCGCCTCGCCCGACATGACACGCATAACTCCTACACCGTCGTTATCCTCGGTAGCGCAGACATTGGGCTCAAAACCCGCTTTGGTGAAAATAGCGCACAGGGCATCGTACATGTACGTCGATTTCTTTCGTGAATGCATCAAAAGCCGTTCTCCGCGCAGTTCTTCCACGGCGATAGTCTTGTGTCCGGCCAGCGGGTGATTCAAGGGAAGGAGCGCGCTGGGATGCTCTTTGTATATTACAATCTTTTCGATGTCTTCAGCGTGCGCCAGTCCAGGCGCGAGCGTACATAGCATATCCAACTCGCCATGCAGCAGGGCGTCCTGAATCCGATCCGCATGATCGCTTTGTACAAGCAGGTCAACATTGGGACACGCTCTTTTAAAGCGTTCAATAGCCTCGGACAG
>JAUNBY010000297.1 GCA_030526935.1 Clostridia bacterium | reverse complement strand
TGACTTGCGAGAAATAAAATAAAGTTGACCGGAGCGTCCATTTATGATAAATTATCATTAATGGTCTCTCCGGCGTATCGCCTTGTTCTGTTTTTTTGTCGTCACACCGTCGCGGTCTGTAGGCTGAAAGTCACCGATTTTATACTCACGCTGACGCCCTTTTCAAGGAGGCGGATTATATGAGAATCGAAACGCTTCAGGCTTTTCTAAAGTTAATCGAGCTTGGCAGTTTTACCGCGGCGGCGAACGAAATGTATATGTCTCAATCCACCCTGTCAAAGCAAATCAACGAGCTTGAGAATGATTTGGGGCAAAAACTGCTTGAAAGATCCACGCGATCGGTCGTGGCGACATCGGCCGGGCGTGCGCTTCAGATACACGCGTTGCGCATTGTGGACGAATGGAACGCCATAAAAAGCAGAATGTGCAACTTTGAGCAGCAGGAAAAAGACATGCTGCTTATAGGCTATACAACCAGCGAACAGCTCCAGTTCATAGTAGCCGGACTTAAAAGCAGGCAGTGGCAGAAAAGATCAGTGGAGGTATTGCCTCAGAGAAAGCACCCCAACGATATACTGTCGGCATTGCGAGACGGAACGCTGGATTGCGCGGTCATGCACCAGCCCACGCTACATGACGGCGAGGGCATACGCGCACAATGCCTGGCGAGTCCTTCCTTAAACGCAATCGTATCCGTCGACAGCCCCCTGTCACGACAAAAAGCGCTGACGCTTAAAGACGTAAGCCGCTATATCGACGTTCGTTGCCGGCACAGCCGGGATCCTTATTATTACGACGCGATAGATGAAGCCTTCATAAAAGCCGGCATAGCCCCTCCCAAGCGCATCGAAACCGGCGAATCAGAGGAACTCGAGCTGCTCGCCTGCCGTCCCGGATGTATGAGTCTGTGTCCGTCCCTTTATCCGGCATGGGAGAAATTTGTTTCAATCCCCATCACCGACTGCGAAGCCAATTTTGATTTTCTTTTCGTTCGTCTCATATCCAATGACAATATGGATCTCGACCTGTTGTACCAGGCGATATACAAAACGCTCAAAAGCTGACCGTAACCGGAATAGTTGATGATAACCGATAATGGAAATTGATGAAATTATAGAATTGCCTGTTTGAAGTAAGAATGATAAAATATTCACATAATCGGCTGAGCCGAAAATATAGGAGGAGAAAACATGAAAAGAACATTATCAGTGGCGCTGGCTTTGGTTATGATCCTTATGTCGTTTGTCGCATATGCCGAAACAGCAACCGCCACGGCTGCGGGATACGGCGGGGACGTTTCTGTTTCGCTGACTGTCGAAGGCGGCGTTTTGACGGATGTCGTAATCGAAGGGCCGAACGAAACCCTCGGCGTAGGTTCCATGGCGGTTGAACAGATGCCGGCGTTAATGATCGAGGCAAACGCCGTCGACGTAGATATCATAGCCGGCGCGACCTACACGAGTACCGGCATACTTGAAGCGGCGGCAACGGCTCTGGAGTCGCTCGGCATTGAGCTGATCCCCACGGCGTCCAGCGACGCTCAGGTCGAGCTTGAACCCGTATACACCGACGTGCTGGTCGTAGGCGCGGGCGGCGCGGGTCTTTCGGCTGCCGCTACCGCCGCCGACGAGGGCGCGGATGTAATCCTCGTCGAAATGCTCAGCTTCACCGGAGGGTCTACCGCTCAGTCCGGAGGCGTTATGCTTCGCGGAGCCAACGAAGGCGACCCCGAAGGTACGATGACAGACGACGAGTTGTACGATTACCTCATGGAGTGGTCTCAATACAGAGCCGACCCCGAGGTCGTCCGAACCTATGTTGACAAGGCCGGTGAGGATCAACCCTGGGCGTTTTCCCTCGGCGACGGCGTTCAGAATACCACACGTTACCACATGATGCCCGAAAACATCATGGCGATTCGCCCTGATGGCGACGCCACCGCCGCCGCGACAGGAATTATTCTCACTCAACAGATGGAAAAGGGCGTACTCGAGCGGGGAGTAGATCTGCGACTGAACACCGCCGCGACGCAGCTTATCGTCGAGGACGGGAAGGTAATCGGCGCTATGGTCGAAAGCAGGCAGGGCACATATCCAATCTACGCCGAGGGCGGCGTCATACTCTGCACCGGAGGTTTCGCGCAGAACAAGGATCTCCTCGCCGAGTACGGCGTACCCAACGCGGAACTCGTTCCCGTCAGTTGCACCGCGGGCGCTACCGGCACGGGACTTCTGATGGCGCGCGACATCGGCGCCAAGATACAGTTTGGCCCCAACTGGGACACCGACGGTTATCATACGCTCGCCGCTAGCGGCTATTCCAATTACCTCAACATGGTTCTGCTAAATGCGAAAGGCCAGCGCTTCCATCGCGAGGACGATCAGCTTCCTTTCATCTACACCGACATGGTTATCGAGACCGGTATGGGCAATATCGAATTTTTCTTCCTGACCGATCCGAATCTGGATCCCAATCCCGACGCGCTGGTCGAAATGGGTCAGGCCGTCAAGTGCGATACGTTTGAAGATCTCGTGGCGTACATAGGCTGCGACGCTCAGACGCTGCAAAACACCCTTGACGAGTACAACGCCAACACGGGAGTAGACGACCCGGTTACAGGCAAGCTTGCTTCCTATATGCAGGGCATAGAGGCTCCGTACTACTGCGTCAAGGCTAACCCAATCCGCGTCGTCACCATCGGCGGCATAATCATCGACAAAGACGCTCAGGTGCTCGACACCGACGACAACCCGATTCCGGGACTGTACGCCGCCGGCGAGTTAGCGAACGGTTCCTTCTTCTACAACGTCTACTCCGCCTGCGGCTCCGCCGTCGGCCATGCGATCGTTTTCGGACGCATTGCCGCCCAAAACGCAGTCGCCAACATCGATTAAACCTCGACGAATAATCTGAACTGACACGCCCAGGCGCGCGGGAGTCGACACTCACGTCTTTGGCTCGGGCACTGCGAGGGGCTGCCTCACTAAGAGACAGCCCCTCGTTTTCACGCGCTCATCAGAAGACAGGTGTGGCGACTGTGCCGCCCAAACGCTTTGCTCCCTTATCATCGCAAGGACGTATTGCTAAACGCGCGCAGAACTCTATCGCAAACTTTTTTCTAAACCTTTTTAGATTTTACATCGCTTTTTGTCTAAAAAATATACTTGACAGAAGAGCGAACAGCGATGATAATTAATCAAATGGTTAATGGAGGCGCGCGGTGAACGATATGGAGAATGGCGGACGCATATGTTGAATCTGTTGAGGACGCTGGAGGAATCGGGATATGTATACAGAGCCAGGCAAAGCCACAACTACAGACTTGGCTACAAGATAATGGAGCTTGGCTATTCCATGCACTCGGCGCTTCAGGTCGTGCAGTTTGCTATACCCATTATGGAAGACCTTCAACTCGCAACCGGCGAATTCATTTATCTCACTACTCATGTGAACGGGCGCGTGCTGTACCTGGAATGTGTGTATCCGAGAAGGCGAACGGTGGGCTATTCCGTATCGGGAAAGACGCTTCCCATGCACTGTACGGGCGTGGGCAAGGCAATGATGTCGCTTTTTACTGTGGAGCAGGTTGATAAAGTTATAGAAAAGTGGGGGTTGGAGGCTAAGACCGCGAATACCATAACCGACCGGGACGCGCTTTTATCGCACCTCCAAAACGTCAGGCAGCAGGGCTACGCGGTGGACTTGGAGGAGGAAACGCCGGGCGTCAAATGCGTGGCGATGCCCATACGTTCCGCCAACGGCGAGGCGGCGGGCGCCATAAGCATATCCGGCTGCGTCAGAAGCCTGACAGACGACCGCCTCGGTCAGTATACAAAACTTTTAAACGACGCGACGAGCATATTGTCCACCTACGCCTATCTTTTTCCGGCCATGCAGATAATGAACTGACGCGCCGCTCCGCGCGGCGCGTTACTGCGCTAAATAGCCGTGTCCTTACGCCAA
>JAUNBY010000008.1 GCA_030526935.1 Clostridia bacterium | reverse complement strand
GCTGTTCCTCGCATTCGTCGATGACGAGCTTTTCCATCGCCCTGCGGCGCTGATTCAGAGCGTTTAGTTCATCCGCGAGGTCATCGGCCTGTGCGTCATCCACGCTCAGAAGCAGCTTGAGCGCCTTTTGCGCGTCGTCGAGCCTTCCGGTCGCATTGAGTCTGGGCGCGAGTTGAAAGGCGACGGTGTGTGAATAAATCTCGCCGTCCAAACCCGCCGCGCGCATGAGCGCGCGAATGCCGGGGCGCTTTTTTTGGTTCATGGCCTCGAGGCCGATTTTGACTATGGCGCGGTTTTCCCCCGTGAGCGACACGACGTCGGCTACCGTCGCCAGAGCCGCTATATCTATAAGCTCGCGGGCGTTGGTATCCAGAGCCATTGCCAGTTTAAACGCCACGCCCGCCCCGCAGAGGTTCCTGTTGGGATAATCCCCCAACAGCGGATTTACGACCGGGCAGTCCGGCAAAGTCGCGGGCGGGGTATGGTGGTCGGTTACGACGACCGACATGCCTTTCTTTACAGCCGCGTTGATTATCGCCGCGTCGGTTATCCCGCAATCGACGGTTATCAAAAGGCCGCAGTCGAGGTTTTCAACGCCTTTCTGATTTAGCCCATAACCCTCCTCATGCCGGGAGGGTATATGCCAAACGGCGTTCGCTCCAAGACGCCTGAGCGTCCTTATAAGTATCGCCGTCGCCGATACGCCGTCTACGTCGTAATCCCCCCATACGCAAATGCGCGAGCCAATGGATATATGCTTTTTTATAGTCGATACGGCATCGTTCATTCCGCAAAGCGCGCCCGGTTCAATTATGTCCCGTTCAGTGGGATGTATGAACGCGCGGGCGCTTTCTTCGTCCGCGCAACCCCTGGCGTAGAGGACGCGCCAGAGTATTTCGGGCATGTCACAGGGCCTCGGCCACGTTGGAACGCCTTGCGTTTTGCATATAAACCTTCGCGTATTTCACGCCTCCTCCGGCATCTTCAGTAAAATAATAAAGAAATAATAGGAATCGGGCGAAACCCAATTCCTATTATGCTATTTGACTATTAAGCCTTTGCTTCCTTCCTGAATATGGACGCGAGCTTTCCAAAGGTGTTGTTGTCGCGCCAGGTCGCCCATATCTGTCCGCTCAAAAGAACCGAGGAATACGTTCCGGCGAGCATACCGATAATCAGCGGGAAGGCGAATTCCTTTATGGAGTCTACGCCGAGCACGTAAAGCGTCACGAGGGTCAGAAGCGTGGTGATCGTGGTGTTGAGCGTCCTTGTTATGGTGCGCGAAACGGAATATTCAACTATAGCCATATTCGTGTCTTTGAAGAACTGGCTCATCTTCTTCGAATCCCTTATGCGGTCGAATATGATGATCGTGTTGTTTATCGAATATCCGACAATAGTAAGCATCGCCGCTATAAAGGACGAGTTGACCTGATAGAGGGAACTGAAGAACACCATGAACGACATCATTATCAGCATGTCGTGCAAAAGCGCCACCAGAGCCGCGAGACCCGAGTAAAAATCGAAGCGTATGGCTATATACACGAGCAGACACGCGAACACTATCAGCATCGACAATATGGCGTTTCTTATGAGATCCTGACCGGCTACGGCACCGACGTGACTTATGGTTATAAAGCTCATATCCGGATATTTTTCCATGAGCGCTTCCTCAAAGCCCAGGCGCATGTCGTCGCTGTCCTCGATGAGCTTGACCCTTACCTGCAATTGCGTCTGTTCGGTTCCGGCCTTGGCTATCTGATATTCCGCCACGCCCTGCTGCCTCAGCGCCTCTTCGACGTCGGAGATTTCAAACGCCTGCCCCATTTCGTACTCGAGAAGGGAACCGCCGGTAAAGTCTATACCCATGTTCATGCCCGCGCCGAACAGACTCATGACAATAGCCGCCAGCACGATTATGCCCGAAATCGACAGCCATATCTTAAAATGTCCCGTAAATACGTTGTTTTTCATATTATAGCCTCCCTACCGCGTATAAAGCGCCAGTTTCTTGCCGTCGCCGAGTCGTATGGCGCTTTTAAGCAGCGCCCGGGTTATGAATATCGCCGTTATCATAGAGGCTATAATGCCTATGAGAAGCGTCGTGGCAAAGCCCTTTATGGTGCCCGTTCCGAAGTACATGAGCACCAGCGCCGCGATTATCGTGGTGACGTTTGAGTCGATAACGGCGGTCAGCGCGCTCTTGTACCCGCGGCGCAGCGCGGTCTGAAGGGCGGAACCGTCTTTTAACTCCTCGCGGAAGCGTTCGAAGATAATGACGTTGGCGTCAACCGCCATGCCAATGCCAAGGAGTATACCCGCGATTCCCGGAAGCGTCAGCTGAACGCCGGGGACGAGCGCCACGCAGTACAAAACTATCAATATGTATATGCACAGCGCCATGTCCGCTATAAGCCCCGGCAGGCGATAGACCGCGAGCATGAAAAGCATTACGAGTATAACGCCGATTATACCGGCCTTTATCGAGGTTTCGAGGGCTTCGACGCCCAAAGTCGCCGAAACCGCGTTGACCTCGTCCTGCTCTATATCGAGCGGAAGCGCGCCCGACATTATAAGCATCGCCAGGTTGACGGCGGCCTCGTCGTCTTCCATTCCGTCTATTATTCCCGCCCCATCGGTAATCGCCGATTGGACTATGGGCGTGGATATATAGGTTCCGTCGAGAACTATGGCTATGACGTTTCCTATGTTTTCACTCGTTGCGGTGGCGAAAGCTTCGCGCCCGGAATCGTTGAGTTCGAACTGTACAACGGGCTGAGAGCGGTTATCCTCATAATAAACAGCCCTCGCGGATTTTATGTCCTTGCCTTCGATAACGACATTGCCCTCGGGGTCGAGGAATTCGAGGTGTGCGGGAGTGCCGATGATGTCGAGGATGCTATTGGGGTCGGACACGTCCGGTATCTCCACCCGAATGCGGTTGGTGCCCTGCCGCGTGACCGTGGCTTCGGTGAAGCCCTGCGCGTCAAGCCTGCTGCGCAGGACAGAAATCGTTCCCTGTAAAAGCGTCTCAAAATCTTCCTGTTCCGTGTCGGTAGCGACGTAGACCGCGTATATTCCTCCGCGAAGGTCAAGTCCGAGGCTTATAGCATCCGCGACGGGGCTGATGACGACGTCGCCGATCGTAAGCCCGTTTATTGCCAGAAATCCCACGGCTATTATTAAAACAGCCGTAACCGCCAGTATTATAGCGCTTTTTGCCTTCATTAAATTCCGTCCTCCCAGTATGCGTGTGTATGCAAACTCAATCTATTATAATCGCGCTTACATCCCTCGTCAACCGAAAAAAGTTAAATTTGCGGCGACACTCGCTCGCGACGAATATGATTATCACCGCCGCGGCGCAAATCCACGGCGAATTGCCGACGGGCGCGAATCCTCCTCCCGGAAGCGCGAGAATCGGCGGCAGGCACAAAGCCGTTATCGTCGCGTGCATAAGCTTTCCCAAAAACAGCCTCGCGGGAGGCATGAAGCTTATTTTCGCGAGGTTCTGCGCCATGACGCAAAGCCCTCCAAGCCCTCCGGCGAAGGCTAGAAGCATCACCTTCGCCGAGTATGGCAAATCCGACGACGCAATCGCCGCGAGACCCGAGGCGGCCTCCAGAAACGGCAGCAGCGTTTGTCCCAGTCCCGGCGCAAATTTTGAAATAATGGCCGCTACGACGCTGAAAAGCGTCATGTAGCAGAGCACTCCCGCGATATTTACCGCCGCCATTCCGGCGCCCGATAAAAATCCCGTTGTACGCGAGGGAACTTCAACTTCCTCATCCTCGTCAGACCACGCGTATCTTAAAAGCCATCCGGTCGAAAGTATGGCAATTATCTGCGCTACGGCAAGGCTCCCCCCTATGCCCCCGGCCATACTTCCTATCGTGGATATAAAGGCGGGGCTAAGTCCCGACGCCATTATCACCGCGCGGCATATTTCGCATTTTTTACACTTAATCCCCGCCAGAGCGCCCGTTCCCGCAGGGCTTCCCGCCATAAGCCCCACAGCCGCCGCCGCCGAAGCCTCGCCCGGTATGCCGAAGGCTTTTTGACAGAATTTTGACAGCGCCGCCCGGTAAAGCCGCATGGCCTCCGGGCAGGTTATAGCGGGCGTCACCACGAATACCGGAAGCAGCGCCGGCACAAATGAAAACGCCCATATCGTCATGGCGCCCATGACCGAACCCGCGGCTTCCACGGGACAGCACACCGCAAATATTAACACAACTGCGGCCAGTATGGTTCCCGCCTTGTCCTTCATTCATCCACCCCCTGGGCGAATCTATATGCGTCGGGGACGTAAAAATATCCCTTGCTTGTATCTTTACATAAAGTATTGTATAATCTGAGGGTCAGTAAATACGGTTTTAGCCTGGCGCTTTATGAGCGCCGACGGAACGGAGTGATTTTATGCGACAATACAACGTAAAGACGGCTGTATGCCTGATAATAGCGTTGCTTATATCCGCGGCCTTCGCAACCTGCGCGCTCGGCGAAGAAACAACCGCCGACGGCGGGAATAATAATAGCGCGGATCCTCCCCAACGGATTGCCGGGGATGACGCGGGGGAAAACGACATAATAATAAGCGATAGCGGCGATGAGACGAGAAATCTCGCGAACGCAGGCGAAAGCGCCAACCAAAACGATGTGAATTCTGCGTCAAACGGCGATAATAAAGCGGATGAACCGGCGAACGAAGACGACGTTCGGAATGATGACGCCGGCGAACAGAATTCCGACGACCCGCAAGGCGGCGCGGCAACGCATCCGCCGGAAGGCGAACCGGAGATCGACTCGGGCGAAGAACCGGGAGACGACGAAGTCGAATCGCCAAACGCCGATTCCGAAGTCATAAATTACGAAGAAATCCTCGAAGAAACAGTACCGGGAGAAAGCGACGGCGAATCGACGTTGGCACAGTCGCTCGTCGTTTCAATCGACAAAACCACGCTGTCGCCCGGCCAGACGGCCAAAGCCCGCTGCGAAGTATTCCCGGAAACGGCGGATGCGGACATTCAATGGTCGTCGTCTAACGACAATATCGCCCGCGTATCAAACGACGGCACGATCAGCATTCCCTCTGACGCCGATATAGACGAAGCGGGCGAATACGTGGATATTTGGGCCAAGGCGACCGACGGAAGCCTTGTCATGAACCTCAAGACCATTTACGTTCTTCCGTCGGTATCATCCGTAAAGCTGTTCATAGGCAGCACAACCGTTTACGCCGGTGACGACGCGCCTTTTTTAAGCGTGTACGTGGATATACAGCCGCAATCGCTATTTGGCAAAACCCCTATTGAGTGGCGCTCGTCCAATACCGAAATCGCCTTAGTGCAGCCCGAGGGGCGCATGGGCGAGGCCGCCACGATAATATGGCGCGATCCGGGCGAGGTTACGATAGAAGCCTATTCAGCCATAAATCCCGATTGCTCTGATGACATGCGGCTGACGGTTCTTCCGGCTCAAAATTGAATATGGAGGCGACCCAATGAGTAATTCCAACGACCCTATGGTGTTTGGCAAGGATGAAATAGTCAAATCGATATTAGGAAAGCTTGAACGCCATTTCGGGTGTGAAATATCAGAGGCTACAAACAATCAAATATATCAGGCCATTGCTTCAACCGTGCGAGATGAGATGATGAACCGCCGCGCGGCTTCCCGCGGCATAAGGAAAAAGTCGGGCAGCAAGAAGCTTTATTACCTTTCGGCGGAATTTCTTGTAGGACGGGCGCTTCATAATAACATCGTGACGCTCGTAAACGAGGATAATTACATAGCTGCGTTCGACGAATTGAAAATCGACAAGTCGCTCATATACGAACAAGAACCTGAACCGGGCCTCGGAAACGGCGGACTTGGACGATTGGCCGCGTGTTTTCTCGATTCCCTGTCGGCTCTGAAACTCCCGGCAATGGGCTGTACCATAAGATACGAATACGGGCTTTTCAGACAGAAAATTGTAGACGGCTATCAGGTGGAACTTCCCGACAACTGGCTCGACAACGGCAACCTCTGGGAAATATGCCGCGCGGATCAGACGCGCGAAGTGCATTTCTTTGGACACGTGGAGCGCTACGAGGAAAACGGCCGCGAAAGGTTCCGCACGGTCGGCTATCAGACGGTTCTGGCCGTTCCCTACGAAATGCCTGTCCTGGGCTACGATTCGACGATGGTCAACATGCTCAGAATGTGGTCGGCGCGCTCGCCTAAGCAGATGGACATGACGAAGTTCAATCGCGGCGAATACGCGCAGGCGATGGAGGAAAAGGCGCTGGCCGAGGTCATTTCCAAGGTTTTGTACCCCGAGGACAATCACGAGGAAGGAAAGGAACTGCGCCTCAAGCAGCAGTATTTCTTCTCGTCGGCTACCGTGCAGTACGCCGTCTGGGACTTTTTGAAGGTTCACGGGCCGAATTGGGCCATATTCCCCGACAAGGTCGCGCTTCATATAAACGACACCCACCCGGGCATGGCCATACCCGAACTTATGCGCGTGCTTATAGACGATTACGGCCTTAGCTGGGACGACGCCGAGGACATAACGATCCGTTCCTTCGCCTACACCAATCACACGGTTATGCAGGAGGCCATGGAGAGGTGGCCCGTACACTTGGTCAAGAACCTCCTCCCCCGCATATATATGATACTCGAGGAGATCAACCGCCGCGTGTGCGACAGGCTCTGGAAGGTATATACCGGGCAGTGGGAGCGCATAGGCCGCATGGCGGTCATAGGGTACGACTGCGTAAACATGGCCAATCTCTGCGTATCGATGACACACAGCGTAAACGGCGTATCCCAGATACACGCCGACATTTTAAAGCGCATAACCTTCCGCGATTTCTATCTCGTGGAACCCGGCAAGTTCGTCGGCATAACAAACGGCATAACTCACAGAAGGTGGCTTATGCAGGCCAATCCGGGTCTGACCAGGCTTATGGACGACGCCATAGGCGATCAGTGGAAAAAGGATCCCGAGCGCATGATAGACCTGCTTCCCTACGCGGACGACCGCTCATTCCGCGAAAGGTTTTATCAGGTCAAGCGCGAAAACAAATTGCGTCTTGCCGATTTCGTGAAGCGCACCCGCGGCATAACCATAGACCCAGACAGTATATTCGACGCGCAGGCCAAGAGGCTTCACGAATACAAGCGTCAGCTCATGAACGCGCTTCATATAATGATGCTGTGCAACCGCATACTCGACGATAACAACTTCGAAATGCCCCCGCGCACCTATCTTTTCGGAGCCAAGGCCGCGCCCGGATTCTGGAGGGCTAAGCTCATAATACACCTGATAAACACCATCGCGCGCTACGTGGACAACAATCCGCGCCTGTCGAAGATGATAAAGGTCGTATTCCTCGAAAACTACTGCGCGTCCGTCGCCGAGGCGCTCATGCCCGCGACGGAGATCTCCGAGCAATTGTCCACCGCCGGAAAGGAAGCCAGCGGAACGGGCAACATGAAGTTCATGATGAACGGCGCGGTGACGATTGGAACAATGGACGGAGCCAACGTGGAGATATTCGACGCGGTGGGAAACGACAATATCTATATATTCGGCCTTTCCGCGACCGAGGTGGAAGCCGGTTACGCCACCTACCGCGCGCACAGCGTATACGAGACGAACGCACAGATTCGCCGCGTAATGGAACAGCTTATCGACGGAACTCTCGACAGCGGCAATCCGCATCAGTTCCAGGAACTTTACCACAGCCTCCTTTTCGGAGATAACGGGAATATGGCCGATCCTTACTTCGTATTAAAGGATCTGCCCGACTATATGATGACGCAAAGCCGCATATCCCAGGATTATCTGAAGCGAGACGAGTGGCTTAAAAAGGCCGTCACGAACACCGCGTGCTCGGGTGTGTTCTCATCAGACCGCACCATAACTGAGTACAACGAAAGGATATGGCATTTAACGCCGCTTAAGCTGTAATATGCGTTTATTTCACGACTCAAACGACGAGCGTTACCGCTGTCCGCTTGGTAGCGGCGCGTGCGAAAGCTCCGTCAAGTTCAGACTTTTATGCGATTGTAAGGACGACGCCCGGGTCTATCTTAGACTTTGGTGGCAAAACGAGGAAATTCTGGTAAATATGCGCCCCTGCTCCGGAGGCATGTTCTCTTCGGAGATCACGCTTCCCGACCAGGTGGGCGTCATGTGGTATTTTTTCATAGTCGAAACGGGCGGCGAAAGGTATTACTACGGCAACGCTCAGGATCAGCTTGACGGCGAAGGCGCTATGTATACCCACGAGCCGCCCGGGTATCAGCTGACCGTATACGATCCCGAGTATAAATCTCCCGAGTGGATGCGCGACTGCGTCATCTACCAAATAATGACCGACCGCTTTTTTTGCTCAAAGCCTCTCAGCGAGCGCCCGACGCCCTATAAGGGATGGCTTCACGATAAGTGGAACGACAATGTGGCTTTGTCAGACGGCGAAGCCTGCGACTTTTTCGGGGGCGATCTCAAGGGCATCGAACATAAGCTCGGCTATCTCAAGTCGCTTGGCGTAGGCGCGATATATTTAAATCCCATATTCCGCGCCCGCTCAAATCACAAATACGACACCGGCGACTATATGCAAATCGACCCCATGTTCGGAAACGAGCCGGACTTCCGAAGCCTTTGCGCGAAGGCCGGCGAGATGGGCATAAGGGTCATGCTCGACGGCGTTTTCTCTCATACGGGAGCGATCAGCCGCTATTTCAACCGCGACGGAAGCTACGACAGCGTGGGAGCTTACCAGTCGGTCAGTTCGCCTTATCGCGACTGGTATCGCTTTGGCGACTGGCCCGAGGATTACGAATGCTGGTGGGGATTTAAGACCATGCCTAATTTGAACGAGCTTAGCCCTACGCTCGTCGACTTCCTGGTCGACGGGGAGGACAGCGTGTCCATACATTGGATAGACGCTGGCTCCAGCGGATGGCGGCTCGACGTCGCGGACGAATTGCCCATGGAATTTTTAAGGCGGCTGAGAAAGCGCGTAAAATCGTCTTATCCCGACGCGGCGCTGCTGGGCGAGGTCTGGGAGGACGCGTCAAACAAGCTCGCCTACGGCGAAATGCGCTGTTACTGCCTCGGCGACACGCTCGACAGCGTTATGAACTACCCGCTTCGCGAGATGGCCATAGGTTTCATGCTCGGCGATATAGACGCCACGCGCTTCGCGAGGCGATACACCCATATGAAAAACGCCTACGCCCCGCAGTTCTTCTATTCGCTTATGAACCTGCTGGGAAGCCACGACAAGCCCAGGATAATCGACGTTCTGTCGGGCGAGATAGATCTGGAGCCCGCGAGAGACAAAAGGCGGTTCCGGCGTCTGTCAAAGGAGAAATATGAACTCGGCCGTCAGCGCTATATCGCGCTTTGGAGGTTCATATGCTCGCTTCCGGGAATGCCGTGCGTCTATTACGCCGACGAGGCGGGGCAGGTAGGCATGGCCGATCCCTTCTGCCGCGCTACATATCCATGGGGCGAAGAGGATGAAGGACTCGTCGAGGCGATAGCCCAAATAAACAACGAGCGCAATTCGCTTTACGCGCTTCGCCGGGGAGATATAAGGCTATACGCTCCACAATCGGGCGTTCTGGTCTGCGCGCGCTTTATAAAGGGCGGGCTGGACGCGTTTGGCGAAAAGGCGAACGACGCGGTATGCGTATGCGCGCTCAACAGGTCGGATAAAGACGTCGAAATCTCAATAGCGCCCGACGACGTTCTGACCGGAGGTTTTACCGCCGCTATTTCTCCGCGTTCGAGCGTTACCGTCCAGTTGGATATGGCCGTCAGGAGAGCGGGGTAATCGGGATTGATTTAGCGCGCGTCGTTTCGCAAACCAATCGCAGCAGTTGAACAGGGAGGTATTATTATGTCAAGTTTCAGATCTCTCGAACCGGGGAAAAACGTGCTTGTGACGGGAGCCGCGGGTTTCATTGGCTTTCATCTGTCAAAGCGCCTTTTGGATTTGGGGCTTAACGTCACAGGCGTCGACAATCTCAACGATTACTATGACGTGAAACTGAAACTCGACAGATTGGCGATTTTAAAGCCGATTGACGGTTTCAGATTCGTCGAAGCTGACATTTCAGACAAGGCGGCCGTCTTCGACATATTTGCCGGGGGTAAATTCGACGCCGTTGTCAACCTCGCGGCACAGGCCGGCGTGCGCTATTCGATAACGAACCCCGACGCGTACATACAGTCGAATGTAACGGGTTTTTTCAACGTTCTCGAAGCATGCCGGACATATCCCGTCGAGCATCTGGTATACGCGTCGTCGTCGAGCGTCTATGGCAATCAGCAAAAGATACCCTTTTCCGTCTCCGACGACGTGAGCCACCCAATATCGCTGTACGCGGCGACAAAAAAGAGCAACGAGCTTATGGCCTATACCTACAGCCATTTATACGCGATACCTACGACCGGGCTTAGATTTTTCACAGTTTACGGGCCTTATGGCAGACCGGATATGGCGTATTTCTCGTTCACTGAGAGCATAGTCGCGGGAAAGCCCATAAAGCTTTTCAATAACGGCGATATGATGCGCGACTTCACCTATATCGACGATATAGTTAAGGGAGTTTGCAATGTGCTCGCGAATCCCCCCTCGGGAAAAGACCTCGCGAAGGTCTACAATATCGGAAACAACTCCCCCGTAAGCCTCGAGCAATTCGTATTGACCATCGAGAATTGCCTCATCGAGCAGGGGCTTACCGACGCGCCCGCCAAAAGAGAATACCTGCCCATGCAACCGGGGGACGTCTATCTGACCTACGCCGACGTCGACGACCTGATAAACGACTTCGGCTTTAAACCTTCGACCAGCATTGCCGACGGCATTGGCATGTTTGTAAAATGGTATCGCGAATACTATGGACATGGCGCATAATCGCGAAACAGACAATAACCCCACGCGCAATGCCTGCTCGCGTTGACGCTATCAGAAGCGTCCGGATCCGGCTAGATGATTTATCGCGTTTTAATGCACTTTTGTATATCCATCCCGGAACCGGCGATGCCTTATGTCGACAAATCTCCTTTTAACAGGTATGCTATCTCCAGTGTTTTAGCTGCGTAAGATACGAGTCAAATTGAACGCGGCGTTCGTCATCCGACAAATTATCGGGATTTGGCATATGGCTTACGAGATAGTCCAGCATAGAGTCCTTCGACTCGTATGAAAAACTGCCGTCAGCATAGCACCACTTGCAATAATCCTCATTGTAGCTGCCGTCCGATTCGCGGCTGATCAAATTGTCTTCTATCAATGGCATGCCGCAACACTGACAAATCAACTGCCTGGGAGAACCAAGCAGGGTATTGATTGATACGTCAAATTCTTGAGACAGCAATTTCAGCGTATCTGTATTCGGCTGCGTCTCGCCGATTTCCCATCGACTGACCGCCTGCCGCGTGACCATCACGCGCTTGGCTAGTTGATCTTGCGTAAGATGCTTTTTCTCGCGCAGGTTTTTGAGTATTTCTCTGGTTTCCACAACTATTCCCTCCTCGCAGGATTGTATGGTTCCATTATAATACAACGGCGCGGTTTCGGCAAGCAACTTGCCGTTGCTTTGTACGCGCAGCTTCCATTGTGACATTGCGATATGGGGATTTGCGGCATTATCCGCATAGCGGTCTTTGGGCGCGATCAATAGTGTCCCCCGGCATTAATGCATCGAAGGGGCGAACCCGTACGTGGTTCGCCCCCCTGAATATCAGCCTCAAATGTCATTTGTCAGTTAATTGATCCTGTAAACCGTCGCCGTCATTCCAAGGCGCAATCCGTCGGTCGCAGGGAAGTCCACATAGGCTTTATAGTATACGGTATCGTCCGTTTCCGCCTCCGCGGCGTCCGCGCTTTGACTTGAGGTGCTCGATTCCAATATGCTCTGCGGAATATACGATATTCCCGTAATCTCTCCCGTCAGGCGCAGTTCACCGGGTACCTGCTCAAATACAAGCTCCAATTGCGTTCCCACGCCTACCTCGGCAAGTTCCTCCTCCGTAAGCTCTATTTCAACGCCCATGTCCTCCATGGGGCATATATACGCGACCACGCCCTGCGATGATACGCTGTCGGCTTCGCTCACCAGAACCTGGGTCACTATGCCGCTTACGGGCGAGATGATTTCCGTTCCCGTATATTCCTCATAGCTCGGAAGATCAGTCACCGTCTCCATTATAAGCTGTCCCTTTTCAACGGTGTCTCCCACTTCGACGAATCTATTTACTATATACCCTTCGGCGGATACGGTCTCGGGGGTTGATACAATTATAGTGCCCCTGCCGATTCTGTCAACATCGTACTTTCTTTCCCTGTTATATACCCTGACCGCCTCGCCGGGATAAAACTCGCCGGCGGTGGTCTCGACGGTATATACGCCGTCATCGTCAATGGCGGTGATCCTGCCGGTACCTACGTGAGAGCCGTCGGTGACGCATTTCAGGTATACCGTATCTCCCAAATGCGCGTACATGGCGCTTACGCTTTCATAGGCGTATTTGTCGTCGACATAAAGGGTGTATTTATTCGTAGGCTCTATGAACAACACTCCGCCGTAGCGACTGCTTACGGCAGTGGCGTCGTAGCCCACGTCGGCGAATATCGCCTCGACCGTGCCGCTTATGGGCGAATAGACCTTTTCGGTTCTCATCACGGCTACGACGTCCCCGGCGTTCACCACGTCGCCCACCTTGAAGTTGACGGCGTCAACCCGCCCGGAAAACGGCGCGCTCAAAGCGATTTCATTTTGGGCCTCTATAGCGCCCGTATAGGATAAAGAGCCGTGAGAGGCAAACGCCGTTGCGCTCAGTATCGCCATTATCGCGGCCATTACCGCCGTCGCAAGTCTTTTCATCCGCTATTCCTCCGCGTCAATTAGTAAGGTATCCGCCAGCGACTGTTTTAAATCGATGGTCAGTCCCTTCGCGTAAAACACCTTGTCGTCGTAATCGGCGAGCCTTCGCCTTTCATTGCCCGTCACGGCGTAGGCGTAACAATAATCTTCGCCCACCTCGATTTCAAGACCTATCGCCGATACGGGCGTTCCCGAGGCGCGCGCGGCGTCGTAAGCCACTCCCGAGAAGAGGTCCTTCGTCAGTATATGCGCGGCGTAGTTCTCGTCGAGGTCTATCAAAATCGAATCGACGCCGCTTAAATTGAGCGTGACTAAAGCGCTTCCGCCTATATGCCATACTGAATTTCCGGTATACTCCACAGGTTCCACAGCCAGACTCGTCTCATCGTCGCTTCCTATGAGCGAGACCGTAAAGCTGCCCTCATATCCCCCGTTCGTCAGCTTAAAATCCAGAACCGTCGAATCGAGCGACAATTCAGTGACCGCCTCCGACGGGGCATTGAGCTTCACCGCTCCGTAAGATAAAGCCGAATAGCTGCCCCTGCTATGGTCGCTGGTGAGCGCTTTTCCGGGAGTTATGCCCAACAAATCGGTTATCGACTGCTCCGACGACGACGACCCTCCCGAACCACCGCTTCCGCTGGGACGCGAGCCTCCGCCGCCGGGGAATCCGCCGGGCGTAGGCGTTGGCGTTACCTCGGGGCTTTGTTCAGGGTCGTCGGTTTCGGCAGGTTCAGGCGTAGGGGTTGGCGTGGGTGTAGGCGTCGGGGTGGGTGTCGGGGTTGGCGTAGCCGTCCCCGACACGGGTTCCTTGCTTATATTGGCCTTTTTGACATAGCCCTGATATACGTCCCCGCTCGAGGACTCGTATATCACCTCGGCCCAATTGCCGCTCGTCGAAACGAGCGTCATCTCGTCGCCCTTTGGTATGGAACAAAGCTTAGCCGAAGACGTGCTTTTCTTCTTGAACAGGTTAATCTTTTTCTTGGCGTAGCGCGATTCACCCTGGACGACAGTTACACTGTCGGCGCGCGCGAAAACGTTTACCGACGGCATAAAAGCCGGGATGATCAGCGCCGCGCATACGGCCAAAGCCGCTAACAGTGATCTTTTCATACTACATTATCTCCAAATTTATTGCCTTGCGATGTGCCTGTTACTGCGCGGCATCAAATTCCGGCGCGCCCGCGAAATCAGGCATTTCACCGAAATCAGGCTCGGCGCCTTCCTCGCCTTCGATGGCGGGAAGCTCAAAGTCGCTCGCGTCTTCCTCGTCTTCCTCCATATCCTCCGCGTCGTCCGCTTCGACGGCTCTCTGCATCGATACCAGAACCGTCATTCCAAGGCGCACCTCGTCGCCGGGGGTGAAGTCTACGTAGGCGGTGTAGGAAGCGTCGGTCGAATCCTCGCTTTCGACGGATACGTGGGATATGGACGATATTGTTCCGGTGTAGGTTATGACCTCGTCGAGGTCTTCGCTCCAGTTAAAGCTTATGGAAACCTCGTCGCCCTCCATCACGTCGGACAGGTCGGCTTCGTTGACGGTGAACTCTATCTGCATCGAATAATCGGGGATTATCTTGGCCACTATCTGATCCTTGGTCACGTCGTCGCCCTGAGCTACGTTTACCTCGGAGATTATGCCCGAGACGGGGCTGTAGATGGTGTCGCCGGTGCAGTAGTAGGCGTCGTATTCGCCGGTGAGGGTTTCAAAGAGCAGATCGCCGCGCTTTACCTCGTCGCCGTTATTGACGTAGAGGTTGACAATGGAGCCGGTTCCGGTCACGGAGACATTGCTTATCCTGGCTACGTCTCCCCTGCCGAGTCTCGACGACGCGCGATAATTTGACGCGCGATAGATGTTTACGGTTTCACCCATATAGAAGCTGCCGCTAGTTACCTCGACTGTATACGACGTTCCGCTTACCGCGGTGACGAGACCCACTCCGGTGTGCTCCGCGTCGGAGGTGCATGCTAAGTATACGACTTCGCCTACGTGTATGTACTTCGTCGAGGCGGAATCATACGCCCTGTCGGTCGTGGCGTCGATGGTGTACTTGCTGGTGGGTTCTATGTACATAACCGCTCCGTAGCGGGTTTCGACGGCGGTAACGCTATCTCCTACGGCGGCGAACATGCCGGTGATGACGCCGTCTTCGCTGGCGTAGACCTTTTCGGTCATGAGCTTGATTATCTCGTCTCCCGCAGAAATCCTGTCTCCCGCTCTGGGAGGCACGAGAAGCGCCTTGCCGCCAATGGGAGCGGTGACGAGCGTTTCGTCGTATCCCACGACGGTTCCGTCAAAGTCGATGTTCGTCTGCGCAAAGGCAAAGCCGTTGAGCGCGAGCAGCGCCGCGAGTACTAGTGTGAGCAGCCTTAAAGATTTCATTTTTCTTCCTCCTATTTTTTGAAGGCTTTGCCTTCATGATTAACCAGTTACGCGTGGACTGTATCGTCTATACGCTTCTCAGCGCGTCTATGGGGTTTAGTTTGCTGGCTTTTCTGGCGGGCGTCCAGCCGAACACTATGCCGACTCCGGCGGAGAAGCCGACGCCCAGCGCGATTGCGCCGTATGATATGACGAATGTCGTACCCATGAGATTACACAGCGAAATCGACAGTATGATTCCCAGTATCACGCCTATGAGACCGCCCGTGACCGAGAGTATGAACGACTCGATCAGGAATTGCGCCTGTATCTGTCCGGGGCGCGCGCCGAGCGCCTTTTTCATGCCTATTTCGCCCGTGCGCTCGGTTACGGAGGTCAGCATCATGTTCATTATTCCGATGCCGCCGACCAGCAGAGATATGGATGCGATGCCGCCAAGAAGTCCCGACATCATGCTCATCATGCTGTCCATGGTCTCCTGAAGCGCATCCATGTTGGTGATGGTATAGGTGTCCTCCTCGTAGCTGAACATGGCGTCGAGAACGGACTCCAGCGAGCTTTCGACCTGCTCTTGCAGGTTCGCGTCGGTCAGATATACGGTGAAACTCGTAACGTCCGTCGTGTTGTCCAGTTTAAGGGCGGTGCTGTAGGGTATTATGATATCCGTGCCGCCCGACATCATGCTGGAAACGCTCGAATCCCCGTCTTCTGAGAGTATGCCAACGACAAGAAACTCCATGCCATCTATATATATCATCTCGCCGACGGGATCGACGCCGTAAAAGAATGTCTCCACCATTTCCTCGCTTATGAGGCATACGAAATTCATATTGTCGGTATCGAGTATGTTCAGCGCCCTGCCCCTCGCGACGACCTCCGGTGTTCTCTGGAAATAGTAGGCGTTTTGGCCGGTGATGGTTATATTCCTCTCGTATATGCTTCCCTTGGAAACGCGCGAACGGCGCGATACCGACGGCGTTGTGCCGTCTACGCCCTCGATGGCGGTTATTGTGTCGAAGTCTTCGTCGCCAAGGCCGCTCTTGAGGTCGTTGCCGGTTATCGACACGGTGAGCGACCCCGCGCCCATCGACGAAAACGAATCGGACAACGAGGACGCGACGCCGGATATGGTCGTTATAAGAGCTATAACGGCGGTGACGCCTATGAGTATGCCCAATATTGTCAAAAACGAGCGCATACGGTTGTGCAATATATTGCTTACCGACATGACTATGTTCTCGAGGAGCATCCATAGTCCCGCTTTCAGGTTTTTAAGCATCTTCCAGCGCGTCCTCCTTTTCGGATAGAACTCCGTCGATTATGGTGACCATCTTATTCGCGTATTGCGCGATGTTCCTGTCGTGGGTGATCATGATTATCGTGCGGCCCTCGTCGTTCAATTCCTGAAAAAGCTTCATCACCTGACGTCCCGTCTTCTGATCGAGCGCTCCGGTTGGCTCGTCGGCGAGAAGGAGCGTGGGGTTCGTAACCAGCGCCCTGGCTATCGCCACGCGCTGCTGCTGGCCGCCGGAAAGCTGATTCGAGTAGTGATGCCTTCTTTCGGCGAGACCCACCCTTTCGAGTATATCCTTAGCCCGCCTTGCTCTCTCTCGCGGGGGGACGCCCGCGTATATGAGCGGAAGCTCGACGTTTTTCTGGGCGTCTATTCTGGGAAGCAACTGCGAGTTTTGAAATATGAAGCCTATCTCGCGCCCTCTTATGCGGGCAAGCTCTATTTCATCGAGCGATTCTATCAGTTCCCCGTCCAGTATATACTCGCCGCTAGTCGGAGTATCGAGGCAGCCGATGATGTTCATAAACGTCGATTTGCCGCTTCCCGAGGGGCCGAGTATCGAAAGATACTCGCCCCTTTCTATAGTGAGGTTGATGTTGTGGAGTACCTGAACCTCCTCGTCGGCGACGTGGTAGGACTTGCAGATGTCTTTCATCGAGAAGAATTGTCTGCCGTTAGATTCACCGGCGCCGTTCGCGATGGCATTGTTATTCATATTCCGCCTCCGCCTATCCACCGAAGCCGCCGGGCATGCCGCCGCCGCCCATAGCTCCGGCGGGCATACCGCCGCCCGTACCGCCGGTGGTTCCGCTTTGACGATTTCCGCGCTGCTGGGTCTGGTTGATCTGGGTGGAGCCAAACAGCCCTGAGAGCAGCGATGTCGACGTCTCTTCCTCCTCGGCCTCTACGTACACGGTATCGCCTTCCTCGAGACCCGAGACTATCTCTACGAAATTGCCGTTATTCACGCCGAGTTCCACTGAAAGCTCTTCCATCTCCCCGCTCTCGCCCATCACGTAGACGAAGGCGGAATTATCTCTGGCGAAGCTCAGCGCGTTCATGCTCAGCACCACTACGTCGAGCGCCTCGTCGCGCGGTATGGTGACCGTTGCCTGCATTCCGGGGTATACCCCGTAATCTATGTCTACCTCGCACTCGGCGGTGTAGTAGGCCACATTGCCCGCCGACGAGGATATGTAGCTGATACTCGAAATGCTCGACTCAAACGAGCGCTCCTGCGCGGTGGCGGTAATGGTACACGCCTGACCTACGCTTACGTCGTTTATATCGTATTCGTCAACCCTTATTGATACTTTCTGCCGCGAGAAGTCAGCCAGCTGCATTATGGTATCGCCCGAATACACGTCGTCACCCGTCTCGACTGACACGGAGTTTATCGTCCCCGCGAAATCGGCCCTTATCGTCTCGCCCGTAGACAGCCTGTAAAGCCTGTCGCCTTCGGCGACTATGTCACCCGCCGTTACGTATATGATTCTCACGGAACCGTCGGCCGATGCCGTATAGGTGTGGCTGTTTATCAGCGAAAAGCTTCCGCTGAACGACAGGGAATTGGAGATGGATCCCCTCGACGCCGTATAGGTATCGTAGGTCGTCGTAAACTCAGCCCTGAACATAGGCAGCACGTAGAAATACACTATCGCCGCCAGCAGCAATAATATGACCAGCAGTAGAATCAGCTTACCCTTGCGCTTTTTTTTCTTCATAGAGACTCCTCCGAAGACACACTCCCGTTTGCTTGTAACTATAATCCCAGGATGTGGCAAAGGTTTGTCAAACCTAATAATAAATTTCGGCGTTTTGCTCAGAAATTGTCCAGGTATGCTTACTGCATATGGCATGTAAGCATCCGCGCTTTCTTTCTGTGCGATCAGTTCCATATCTATGTAAAAGACGGTTTTATCCGTGATTTCACCATCAGCCGCCTCATGTCCTGTTTAGTGAAACGCCCGGTTTTGTCAAAGTATCAAACTGCCGATATTTCGATTGTAAAACCCCGCTTTATGTGCTATAATCTATGAGTGCTAAAAGGTTAAGGAGGGCTTGGGTATGCGCAATTTGAGCGAGATTCACGAATGGGTAAAAAGCGAGTTGGCGGCGTGCGCCTCATTCTGGCTTGAACACGGCTGGGACAGGATAAATGGCGGGGTATATACCTGCCTTGATCGCGAAGGAAATATTTACTCTACGGATAAAAGCGTATGGATGCAGGGTCGCTGCGCATGGACATACGCGAACCTCTGCAGGCTGTACGGCAAGCGCGAAGACTACATGGCCTTTTCAAAGAGCTGTCTTGATTTTCTCGAGGAACACTGCGTCAATCGCGAAGCGGGAGGCCGGCTCTACTTCACCGTAACTTCCGACGGCAAGCCGCTAAGACAGCGCCGCTATAATTTCAGCGAAGGCTTTTACGCCATCGCCAACGCCGAATACTATGGCCTTACCGGCGAGGATCAGTACCTCGAAAGAGCAAGAAACGCCTATGAAATGATATACAAGCTCAACAACGGCCTTATCGAAGATCCCGCGGGACTTGGCCCCAAGACCATCGCGAAAACCCGTTCCGGTCTGGCGCTTGCCAACCCCATGATTTATTTAAACGTCACCTCGATAATGCGCCGCGTCGATCCCAAGCGCGCCCCGCTCTACGACGAGCGTTCCCGCGAATGCTGTGATATCATTACAAAATACCACGTTAAGTACGATCTGGGCTGTACGCTTGAAACCGTCTGCGTGGACGGCGCCCCTATGCTCGACATATCCTCCGGACGCGTGGTCAACCCCGGTCACGACATAGAATGCGCCTGGTTCCTTATGGAAGAAGCGAACCATATCGACGATAAAGGGCTTTACAACACGGCAAAGGACATATTTGACATGGCGTTTAACGCCGGGTGGGACGATGAATACCAGGGGCTTAAGTACTTCATCGATTGCCTCGGCAAGCCGCCCGAGTCCTATGAGCACGACATGAAGCTGTGGTGGCCGCATAATGAGATACTGATTGCTTCCATAATGCTATATCGGGATCTAAAAGATGAAAAATACCTCGACATATTCCTCAAAACCTGCGATTACTGCAAAAAATATTTTTGCGACCCCGAATACGGCGAGTGGTTCGGCTACCTGCGCCGCGACGGGCTTCCCACAGAGCCTCCGTGCAAGGGCAGCACATTTAAAGGGCCGTTTCACATTCCGCGTTGCCTGATGATGGTGGACAAGATACTTGATCAACTGGAAGCAGAATAATCAAAAACGGCTTCAGACAGCCGTGAAAGGATGATGTATTATGAATAACGATCAGAAATTCGCCGGTATATATCCCGCCTTTTACGCATGCTACGACGACAACGGCCAGGTGAGTCCTTCAAGGACGGAAGCTTTCGTCGAATACCTTATAGGCAAGGGAATCGACGGGCTGTACATATGCGGTTCGTCCGGAGAGTGCATATATCAGACCGTGTCCGAACGCAAGCTGACGCTCGAAGCCGCTATGTCCGTCGCGAGAGGGCGCGTAAAGGTTATAGCGCACGTCGCATGTAACGGCATAGCCGAAAGCCGCGAGTTGGCCAGACACGCACAATCGCAAGGCGTTGACGCCATAGCCGCAATTCCTCCGATATACTTCAAACTGCCCGAGGCTTCTGTCGCGGAGTACTGGAACTCAATATCGGAAGCCGCGCCCGATACGCCGTTTTTCGTCTACAACATACCCCAGCTCGCCGGAATCGAGCTTACCGCGCCGCTTCTTAAAAAGCTTCTGGAGAATAAAAACGTCGTCGGCGTCAAGAATTCGTCCCCGTCGATTATGGATATCATTCACTGGAGAGCCGTAGCCGGGACGGAATTCGCCGTTTTCAACGGCTGCGACGAACAATTGATCGCGGGTCTCGCGGCAGGCGCCTGCGGAGGCATAGGCGGCACATACGGCGCTATGCCCGAATTGTACGTGAAGTTATACTCGCTTGTGAAGTCGGGCGAATTGGAAAGAGCGAAACAGTTGCAGCTCGATATATACAAGCTCATACTCGGCATTTTTGACATAGGAAACATGTTCCCCGTAGTAAAAGCCGTCGTTCATCACCGCGCGCTAGACATCGGCGAAGCGAGAAGCCCTCTGCCGAGAATAAGCCTTGATAATGTTTCCGCCGTCGAAGCCCTCGTCTCGCGCATCGACCGGACGGTTGAGGAATACTGCGGATGAAGGATATAGCGCTTGGCATCGTTGGCTTCGGAGGCATAGGCATAGAGCACGCAAAGAATGTTCTGTCCGGCAAAGTTCCAGGACTCAGGCTCGCGGCTGTCGCGAACCGCACGCGTTCGCGCATGGATCTCCTCGACGACCTCGGCGGCGAAGGCGTGGAGCGTTTTACCGATTATAAAGACATGCTCCGGGGAAATCTTATCGACGCGGTACTGATCGCGACTCCGCATCCCGCTCATTTCGCTCAGGGTATGGACGCATTTGAAGCCGGAAAACACGTTCTTATGGAAAAGCCCGCATGTCTGGAATCAGACGAGGCGCGAATGCTGGTTCGGGCGTCAATCGAGGCCAAGCGCGTGTACGCGATGATGTTCAACAAAAGAGCTGATCCGGCACTGCGCGCGATGAAAGAATTGCTCTTAAGCGCTAACCTGGGCGCCGTTCGCAGGCTAAACTGCATAAGTACGGGATGGTTTCGCGCGCAGTGTTATTACGATTCCTGCGCCTGGCGCGGCACATGGTCCGGCGAAGGAGGTGGTGTGCTCGTCAATCAGGCGGCTCACACCATCGACACCATCGTGTGGCTTGCGGGTCTGCCCGTCAGCGTTCACGCACATTGTCACGAGGGAAAATGGCATGACATCGAGGTCGAAGACGACGTCACCGCCTATATGGAGTATGAAAACGGAGCCACCGGGGTATTTGTATCGACTACGGGCGACGCGCCCGGAATACAGCGCATAGATATAACGCTCGAGGGCGGTACTCTTCTTTACGAGGACGGCAAATTGACGCTAAAACGCCTCGAAAGTACGCTGAGTCAGTTCACGCGGGAGTATCGTTCGGGATACGGCCAGCCATCGCACGAGTCGCTGGATCTCACGCCCCGCGAAGCCGAGGTATCGGGACATATAATTATAATGCGCGACTTCGTCGAGGCCATACGCAGCGCAAGCCGTCCGATTGCGGACGGCGCCGACGGATACAGACAGGTTCTTTTGTCAAACTCCATTCACCTTTCGTCGTGGCTTGGCAAGTCCGTACAGCCATTAAACCTTGATTGGGAGTTATATAAGAAGATGCTCGGTGAAAAGATCGCCTCATCGCGTCCCAAGGCTCAAACGGGGAAGGTGCTCGATACGAGCAGCGCCTTTAAAACATTATGAAAAGAATTATGTTCGTCTGTCACGGAAATATCTGCCGAAGCCCCATGGCTGAGTTTATCATGAAGGACATGGTAAGCAGGAGCGGAATGGCGAAGCAATTCGTCATCGCCTCCTGCGCGACCAGTTCCGAAGAAATCTTTGCGGGAGTCGGAAATCCCGTCTATCCCCGGGCGAGGGCGGTACTTGCCAGACACGGCCTGTCTTGCGAGGGTAAGCGGGCAACGCTTCTTCGCAGGGACGACTATGATAAATATGACGCCTTTTTATGTATGGACAGCGCCAACGTAGCATCAACTCTGCGCATATTCAGCGCTGATCCGCAGAATAAAGTTGGCAGGCTACTCGACCGTGATATCAGCGACCCCTGGTATACAGGGCGCTTTGATGCGGCGTATCGCGATATATACGCCGGGTGTGAATCCTTATTTGAGAGGTTAAAACAGCAATGAGGCTTTGTCAGCCGGTTTTTAAGTGATAATTTGGCGGATGCGCCGATGTAGAGTGTTTAAATTGATTTATTCGCAGCTTTATTCGCAGCATCGGCGCAACGCTACTTTTCGTCTTCCAGATACAACAGTTTACGCATTTCCTTTAGTATATAGTTTTTGGCGATATAATCGTCATTTACCGAAAAAACGCTTTCGTTTAGCGAATCCTGCAAAAGGATATCCGTTGAAATCTCCAAAGCGTTCGCAAGCGCCACCAGCGTGCCAATGCTGGCGCTGCGATCGCCTCTCTCTATAAGGCCCACATAACTCAACGATATCCCGGACTTCTTTGATAGCTGCTCCTGTGTATATCCTAAAGAACGCCGTCGATACCTAATGCGATCACCAAGCGCTTTGTAATCCACGAAGTTCACCTGTCCCATTAAAAACATATTATATATAGTAAGTATAATACGAACGAGCACCGGTAAAGCACTAAAATACAAATAGATTAATACTATCAGTATCTATTTTATTTTATTTTTACTATTTATTTTCATTCAATTATTCATTTTGTCTGATTATCTTTCGATACTTTCCGACGCTCAATATTCTAAGCTCTATCTCTATTGTATCCTGTTCGGGCATGGTTTGTCAAATGTTAATAAATGGTAGCGCATTGGTGATAACGGCATGTTAAGCTTTTGATATGGCTGAAATGTTCAGTCAAGAAGCGTTCTCGATGCAGATAATTGGTTCGACACGTTAAAATGGTAATACGACTCAATTTCTCGTGCATCTTAATGAATCAACGTGATTTCATATAATTCATACCATGGAATGCCATACT
>JAUNBY010000296.1 GCA_030526935.1 Clostridia bacterium | reverse complement strand
CGCGGTGAAGCGGCTGGACGTGCGGCTCGGGCAGGACGTGGTCGTATTCGGCCCCGGCCCCATAGGGCTTATGATGGTTCAACTGGCCAAAGCCACCGGAGCGGGGCGCGTAGCCCTCATAGGCAGGCGCGACTATCCTCTGGGAGCAGGAAAGAGAGTCGGCGCGGATCTGATTATAAACACCGCCGACGAAGCTTCCGAATGGTACGCGCCGGACGCCGCCGCCAGAATCCGCGAGGCTTTCGGACATCCCGCCCCGCGCGCCATAGTCGCGACGGCCAATATGCAGGCGCTTCAAAGCGCGCTGGACGTGACCGGGAATAGCTCCACAGTCGTCTATTTCGGACTGCCCGGCCCCGCGGACAAGCTCGAAATACCCATGCTCGAGGCGATACAGTCCAATCGCACAATCAAATGCTCATGGCTGGCTCCGCTCGTGTGGGACAATGTGTTCGCCGCCATAGCCTCGGGACAGGTCGATTTAAGCCCCATATTGACGCACAGGTTCGCCCTCAAAGACGCCGAGGAGGGCATAAGGTTCATGAAGAACAGCAGGGAAGACAAGATAAAGGGCGTCGTGCTCGTGGGCGGCGAATGAGTAACCTCGCAATTCGCATATTTCGCGAATTGTCGCGAATGAGCATTGCGCAAACGAAAAAAAGATGATACAATATTAAATATAAATGCTTCGAGCCGGCGGCGCTGTAGCGTTTGCCATGCGCACCGGCCAGAACCCGAAGCGAAGCTTCGCGGTTCAAAGGGTTTTGCCGGAAACGGCTTGGCCTTCCATTTTGAAAAGAAGCGGTTTCGCCCCACGGGGCGCTTATACCGCGTAATTTGACGCGGTATTTCTTTATCTGTCGGGAGGGCTGATGGTGGTCTTAAAAATTAAGCGCCCCGCGCTGATCATTTGGTTGCTCGCGGCGGCGCTCATGGCGGGAATCGTCGTATCGTTCATGCTTGGGCGTTATCCCATACAGCCCGGGGATCTGTTCGGAATACTCCTGTCCCCCGTTTTTCCCATTGAACAAACCTGGACGGATCAAATGCGCACGATTTTGTGGAACGTGCGCCTGCCAAGGATATTACTCGCGTGCATGGTGGGCGCGTGTCTTTCCGGCGCGGGAGCGGCCTATCAGGGCATATTTCAGAATCCCATGGCCTCCCCCGACGTGCTCGGGGCGTCGGCGGGAGCGGCGTTTGGTGCGGCACTGGCGATACTTCTCGGCGCAAGCCGCAACGTCGTAACGCTCGCCGCCTTCGCGGGAAGCCTTCTCGCGGTTTGTCTGGTCTGGACTATAGGCCGGTTGACGAGGGGCAAGCAGCTGGTCAGCCTCATACTGGCGGGCATAATGATTTCGTCTTTATTTCAGGCGGGCACGTCATATATCAAGTTGGTCGCCGATCCGACAAATCAACTGCCCGAGATAACCTATTGGCTTATGGGCAGTCTCTCAGGCGCGCGCATGTCGGACGTGCTGTTCGCCCTTCCGCTGATGGCGGCGGGAACCGTTCCGCTCATACTCCTGCGCTGGAAGCTCAACCTTCTCACGCTGGGCGACGACGAAGCCAAGACCATGGGCGTCGCGGCGCCCGCGTTGAGGCTTGTGGTTATACTCTCTGCGACGATTTTGACGGCTTCGGCGGTGGCGGTCAGCGGAACGATAGGTTGGGTGGGCCTCGTGGTTCCTCATCTGGTCAGGCGCATGACCGGAAACGACTATCGCTATCTTACGCCCGCGTCGCTGCTGGGCGGCGGGTTGTTTCTGCTGATTGTGGACGACGTATCGCGCAATCTTCTTGCGACGGAGATACCGCTGGGAATACTGACCGCCTTTGTCGGCGCGCCGTTTTTCCTGTGGCTTATTATACGGGGGAGGAACGCGTAATGGGCGTTAAGGTTCGCGATTTAAATTTCAACTATGCGGACAGAAAGGTTCTCAGAGACCTTTCCTTCGACATACCGGCGGGATGCCTGGCGTCGGTGCTCGGTCCGAACGGAGTCGGCAAATCGACGCTTTTCCGGTGTATGCTGGGCTTACTCAAGAACTTCTCGGGCGAAGTTCTCATCGACGGCGAGAGCGTAAAGTCGATGAGCGTAGGCGCTTTGGCGCGAAAGATAGCCTATATCCCGCAGAGCAACTATCCCTCGTTTAACTATTCCGTCCTCGAAATGGTGCTCATGGGAACGACAGCCCGAACAGGCATGTTTTTGTCGCCGGGAAAGAAGGAAGTGCGCACGGCGCTTGAAGCGATTGAGAAACTGGGACTCAAAGGCTTCGCCGACCGCGACTATTTTCGCATATCGGGCGGCGAGAGGCAGCTGGTGCTGATCGCCCGGGCGATGGCTCAGCGCTCCCCCGTGCTCGTGCTCGACGAGCCGACCGCAAGCCTTGATTACGGAAACCAGCTCACCGTAATGTCCCACCTCAAGGCTCTCGCGAAGGAAGGCTATACGGTTATACAGTCCACGCACAACCCGGAACAGGCCTATCTGTTTTCCGACGTGATACTCGCGATGAAAGACGGACAGATCATCGCGAACGGCAAGCCGAAGGATATAATCGACCGCGAACTCATAGAGGCGCTTTACGGCGTTAAGACGCAGGTGGAAAGCCTGAGGGGTGATCGCGTGCGCGTATGCGTACCTTGTGAAATACTGTGATACCAAGCGGCGCGGGTCGCCGTATAAAATAATGGAGGTAAGACCATGAAGAAACTGCTTGCGATGTTTTTGTCCCTGACGCTCATTTTGACATCAGTCGCCGCTCTAGGCGCCGAATTCACCGATTCGACGGGCCGAACCGTCGCCGTACCCGATGAAATAAGCCGCGTCGCGGTCAGCGGTCCACTTGCGCAGATTGTACTATTTGCCATAGCGCCCGACATGATGGTCGGAATATCGAGCGCCTGGGACGAGGGAACCGCCGACATAATCGGGCAATACTACGATCTTCCCCTCCTTGGCCAGCTTTACGGCGGCAGGGGGGAAATGAACCTCGAACAGATCGCGGCGGTCGCCCCCGATGTAATCATTGACGTAGGCGAGCCGAAGGACACCATAGTGGAGGATCTGGACGCCCTGACCGAACAGGTTGGCATACCCTTCGTTCACGTTACCATGACCACAGACACCGTTCCCGACGCGTTTCGAACCCTTGGAGAATTGCTCGGACGCGAGGAGGACGCGCAGGTTCTGGCGGACTATTGCGAGCGGGCATACGCTCGCGCCATCGACATCATGGAAAAAGTGGGCGAGGAAAACAAGGCGAAACTACTTTACTGCCTTGGCGACAACGGGCTTAACGTAATCGCCAGGGGAAGCTACCACGCCGAAATCATAGACCTGCTGGCGGACAACCTCGCCGTGGTGGACGAACCGTCGTCCAGAGGCACGGGAAACGAAACCGATATGGAGCAAATCATGCTCTGGAACCCGGACTACATAATCTTCGCCCCCGACAGCATTGGCTTATCCGTCGCGGACGATCCCGCCTGGCAGTCCATCACGGCCATAGCCGAAGGCCATTACGCCGTCGCGCCCTTCGGCCCCTATAACTGGATGGGATTCCCGCCGTCGGTACAGCGCTACCTCGGAATGATCTGGATGACCAAATTGCTGTACCCCGAATTCTGCGACTACGACCTCTACGACGAGACGGCACAATACTACGAGCTTTTCTATCACTGCGAGCTGACCCGCGAGCGGTTTGACGAGCTTACCGCCAACGCGTCTTTCGCGGGATAGGCGTTAAAGCGCGGACAGGCTCCGTTTTTGCGGAGCCTGTCCGCGCTTTTGCATTGGTTTTTCTTTATGTAACGATAACCACGCCCACCGTTGGCAATGTCATCAACCTGAGCAAGTTAACCCCTCCGTCACAGCGATACGCGCGGGGGAACGGTCAAACCGACACTCGGCCGCAAAGTCGTTGAGTACAGGCGGGCGGGCACCCTCTCCAAAGGAGAGGGCAGACGCCCCTACGGGGTCGTTGTCGCGCAACCCGCGAATACGCGCAACCCGCGCGACATAAGCAAGGTTTGCGTAGGGGCGTCGCATTGCGCGCCCGCCCGTATGCCTACCG
>JAUNBY010000295.1 GCA_030526935.1 Clostridia bacterium | reverse complement strand
GGGCATTCGTGACGCGCGAGCAGATAGGCCAGTCGCGCTATGTTGAGGCGATCGGATTTCGCTTCGCGCAAGAGCGCGAGTATGTTGTATAAAAATGCGTTGCCCATCTCGGGACGCGCGTTAAAAAGTTGTGATAACAAGGTGAGCTTTTCGCCTATGACCTTATCTGTCAGCGTATCCCACCGGTAGACATGCTCGCATACGAGGGCGTCGTTTACGAGAGAGCGCCCGAACAGAGCTACGGCGTCCTTTGCGCGCCCGTCTTGTGAAAAGCTCTTCGCGTCGGATTCGAGTTCGCCAACCTCGCGAGCCATCGCCGCGAGCGGATAGCCCGACTCGTATACGCCAATGCCGGCCGACAGAGTAAGCGTACCGCCTGAATACTCCCGAAAGGCGTTTCTCAGATCCACCGCCGCGCAAAGCACCTGATCCCACGCGCCGACGAGGAACAGGTCGTCTCCTCCGGAATAGACGATCGTGACGCCGTCCCGGCCTGAAGGTTCTATGATTGAAAACACGGGCGTTTTCAACACGTCGTTTATATAGTACTTGAAAAACAGCGACATGCTCCTGCTCAAAGCGCTTGATCGAGAAAGGGTAACGTAGCGGTAGGGATCTTCCTCATCCTGCCGCTTGAAACCGCGCGCGAAGACGGTTCCGAGGTTGTCTACGTCCGCGCGCAGGACGGCTATGCGCGAATGCCCTCTGGCCATCTGCGCAAGTTCGTCAAAGGTCTTGAGTTGCCCCTGTTCGTCGGTGGCGGCCAGATCTCCCATCCAAAGCTTGGTTGAAAGCGACAATCCGCTTCTGTACAGGTTTTTGCTGTACAGGCGGATGATGTCTTCTCCCGCTGAAAGCTTGCGCTTTGCCGCGTCCGGCGACGTTACGCTCATGCTCAATTGTTCCCCCGACGCGCACGGCAGAGGAAGGCCGTCGTTTCCCTTTGCCGTTATGAAAACAGCCTCGGGCTTAAGTAACGTCCTTGAAATGTCCACAAATCCCTGGCACAGGGGACACAAGCCGTCGTCTGAAATCTGAGATACGCGTCCGCAGGCTACGCATTCCCTGTCCGACGAAGACGGGTGCCTGTGGTTGAGCGCGAGCGCCTGAACGGGAGTATAGCGCCTGAGCTTTTGCCGCGAAATCTGCTCCGAAACAGACGCGAACAGCGCGTTGAACGCCTGAGCGCCGGCACCGGAACTTGCCATCAATTCATCGGCCGAGCAGGGCGCTAGGCCGTGAGCTATGAATAAGTCCGCGTCGAACATGTCTATAAGGCATTCGTTAAGGCGCTGCATTACGCGCTGTACCTCGTCGGTGATTCCGCGCGTATTCGGCAGAAGCAGGTATGCGCGCCCGCCGCCCGTATACAGCAGATTGACGCGACACATGCCGCAGCATGTAAGAAGCTCGTCCATGCAGTGTTCAAGCAGCACCTCCAAGTAGAACGAGCGCGAGCGCAGGTTTTTTAACGCGCCGCTCGAGGAAATCCCGTAGATGAAGGGCTGTATGCCCGATATATCTACGGAGGCGAGAAGGAATGCTTTTTCGCGAATAAAATCCTTTTCCCCGTCGAAAAGCGCCGCGCGTAAATCGGTAAGCCCCTGTTCGGCGCAATAGCGCCATATGCACGCGGCGTAGGCGGCGGTGATCTTCATGTGATCGAACAGCGATATATCTGGCACCTCTCCGACTTGCGTGGAACATGGGACGAACGACAGGCAGGCTTCCAGCACTTCGATGACGGAATTTACGTATTCCTGCGTAAATGGCGTGCCGCGCAGACCCGATTCCAGATCGGATAGTATTCGTGAATAGTCCTCCGGAGCGAGTCGCATTTTTAATTCCTGACTTGGAGGCTTTGGGCCGACCGTCGTCGCGGGGAGATAGCGCTTTTCGCGGTTATCCATAAGCAGGTTAAAAATACTGGCCTGAGCGAGCATACGGTCAAAGCCGTAGGATTTATCTCCCTCAACCTCGCGCCTGTCCGAGCCTGAAGAAAGATTGTCCGCAAGGTAGACCACATAGGCTATGCTTGACGATGGAAGCCTTGCGTCTCTCAATTGCTGCTTGTGATGGTATTGCGCGCAGTCCACAATTTCGCGGGGCGCGTTTAATCCCTTCAGGAAATCCGCGCCGCTTATGCTGTGCGCCCGACCGTCGCGCCCGCTGCGGTAAACGACCTTGCCGGCATCGTGCAATAACGCGCCAAAAACCACTTTTGTTTCCGTATCGGTCAAATTCAGACACCCTCCTTTGCCATAAATTGTTAATTATATTATACCATACATATTCAATAAAAGCAATGTTAATTGAATTGTCGCTAAACAATCAGGGGACGCATTGAATAAATACATCAATGCGTCCCCCGCGTATGAAATACGTTATCTATTCTATATTACCGATTTAAGCCTCATTAAAACGTAAAACATCATTCTCCATCCGTCGAACCGGCGGCATGGCTTCCCCGTACAAACGTCGGGACGTGTCCTTCGCGCTTAAGAAAGACGCTAAAAAAGTCATCGCCGGACATTGATAGCGTTTCCGTGTTGTCGTTCGGATGGAATCCAAGTTTTTTCTCTTTTAGCAGCGCCTCATCTATCAACAGCCTTATCTTTTTGTCCGGGTCGAATATAAGTCCCAAGGGGCTTATAGCCCCTCCGTGCGATTTTAAAAGGCGGGAGACGGATTCCGCGTCGGCGAAACTCAATCGCGAGGAGCCGATTTGCTTGGATATGTCCGCCGTTCTGAAGGGCGTATGCGGCGAAAACAGGCACAGGTAGTAGGCGGATTTGTTGCGGGGAGTGAGAAAGAGGTTTTTGGGTATCGTAGCGCCAAGCTCTTTTTCCACTTCCCGCAAGTCGTCCATGGTCATAGCCAGGTCGTGCTTCGCCACGGAGTATTCTATGCCCATATCGTCAAGAGCCTTGTATATTTCTTCTTTCACGTTCATCGTTTCGCACTTTCTCCCATCGTATTTTCAAGATAATTGTAAAAACGGTCGGGCGTGAAAACTCAAATTTTCCCCTTAAGCCTCAGATCATCGCCCTGCAATAATATCGCCGTAGTATCCGCCTTGCCCAACAGTCGCGACGATATGCGCTCCGAATAGTGTTCCTCGAGATCCCTTGGCGTAAGGTTCGTCGCGTAGACGGTGGGCCTGCGGGCGTAGAGGCGCTCGTTTACCAGCAAAAACAGGTATTCGTTCGTTATATTTTTAAGCATAGGTTCCGTTCCGATGTCGTCTATCAGCAGGAATGGCGATAGAATAAGGTCATTGAGCCGGCTGTCATCGCCATTGTCGCCAAAGTGGTAGCTTCTCATCACTTCGAGCATTCGAAACGCGGTCACGCGAAGCGCGGGGAATCCCCTGCTTATAACCCTGTGGTATATGCTGTCGAGAAAAAACGTCTTTCCCAGCCCGCTTTTCCCCAAAAGCACGAGGTTTGGTTTGAGGTTTTCGGGATGCTTATCGGCGTATTCCTCGCATAGATCGCGAGCCTTTAAGCCCTGCGTCCTCTGGATTTGCGAAGGGTATATATCGGGGTCGAACCTCTCGAAGTAATTGCGCGAGCTTCCGTCGCCGAACATCAGTTCAAACATCCGCTTTTCAAAGCAGGAGCACCTTTTGATGTGCGCCTTGTCGATAAAGCCCGTGTCTTTGCACTGCGCGCAATTGTATATTTCGTCGAGGAAGGTTTCGGGATAGCCGTTAAGGGCGAGCAGCCTTCGCACCTGTGCGCGGTCGCGAAGGCTTTCTTCCTTGAGCTTCGCGGCGATATTTCCGGCGTTCGCGCGGTCGCTCAAAACGAGCCTCGTCGATTCCTCGAAGCGCCTCGCCATGCCGTCGAGCAGTTTTCCGATTTCGGGACAGGCATGTCTCGCCTTTTGTATGCGTTCGTCGAGCGCGAGCGCGTTTTTCTCGCGCGTTTTTTCATATTCGGCCTCAACTCTAGCTATGGCTTCCGCTCGATTCATTTGTATCAGCCGTCCTTTCCGCTCGCGTCGTTGAGGTCGACGAACAGCCCGTCGTAATAACTGTCGTCGGTTTCTCTATGGTCAAACTGGTGGAACAGTGATTTCGTCG
>JAUNBY010000294.1 GCA_030526935.1 Clostridia bacterium | reverse complement strand
TACGCCTTAACGAACCCGTAGGGGCGTCGCATTGCGCGCCCGCCAGCCTGTAATCGGCGGGTTTGCGGCCGAGTGTCGGTTTGGCCGTTCCCCATGCGCCGCCCGCTGTCGGCCGCAAGCCGTGCTGATGGCATACGGGCGGGCGCGCATTGCGCGCCCGCCACGACCGTTGGTTTGGCCGTTCCCTATGCGCCCGCCGGCCTGTACTCAGCGGGTTTGCGGCCGACCGTCGGTTTGGCCGTTCTCCCGCGCGTATCGCTGTGACGGAGGAGTTAACTTCCTTGGGTTTATGACATTGCCTCCGTCCCCTTTCGTCGCCTTTGGGGACGATGTCCGGCAATAACGCGCCGACACGTCGCTTCCTTCATATAAACGCCTCATAACCGCCACATAAACACCATATAAACGCGCCCCGGCTCCGCATAAACGCAAGCAATTTTACGGTTGACACAATCAAAGGCGCATGTTATAATAAATTCTGGCCAATTAACGTACCATCGGAGGTAAAACGCAAGTGCAGTCACAGGACTATATCGTTGAAATGACTGGGATCATAAAAGAATTCCCGGGCGTCAAAGCGCTTTCGGGCGTCGATTTTCGCCTTCGCGCCGGGGAGGTCATGGCGCTGTTGGGAGAAAATGGCGCGGGCAAGTCTACGCTTGTGAAGATACTGTCGGGCGTCTATCAAAAGGACGCCGGAACGATAAAGGTATTCGGCGGGACTTACGACTCGATAACCCCCAAAAAGGCTCAGGAGCTTGGCATAGCCATAATCCATCAGGAGCTTAATATGTGCCAGCATCTTTCCGTCGCCGAAAACATATTCCTCGGCCGCGAGAAGATAGGCCCCATGCGTCGCCTCTCGCAGAGGGAAATGAACCGGGCGGCCAAAGAGATTCTGGACAATCTGCGAATCGACCTGAGTCCCACGACCATAGTGGGCGATTTGCAGGTCTCAAAGCAGCAGATGGTCGAGATAGCCAAGGCGCTGAGCACCAACGCCCGCATACTCATAATGGACGAGCCGACAAGCGCCCTTACCGCCAATGAAATAGACGAGCTTTTCCGCATAATCAGGCAGCTTCGCGAGGAAGGACGCGGCATAGTCTACATATCTCACCGCCTCGAGGAACTTAAGCACATAGTAGACACCGTCACAATACTGCGCGACGGCCAGTATATATGCGAAACCCCGTTCAAGGACACGACCATGGACGAGATAATATCCCACATGGTCGGACGCGACATAACGGAAAAATTCCCCCGCGTGACCCATCCCGTCGGCAGGAAGATATTCGAAGTCAAAAATCTCAACGCCGGGCGCATGGTAAGGGACGTCTCCTTCGAAGTTCACGAAGGGGAAATCGTCGGCATAGCGGGGCTTATGGGCGCGGGGCGAACCGAGACCACGCGAGCCATATTCGGCATAGACCGCAAGGAGTCGGGCGAGATATTCCTCGACGGCAAAAAGATCGAGATAAACAGCCCCGCCGACTCGATAAAGGCCGGCATAGTGCTCGTCCCCGAGGACAGAAAGCGCGACGGGCTGTGTATAAAGCTGTCAATACGCGACAACATCGCCCTTCCCAATCTCGACATAGTCTGCGATAAACTGACCGTCGTCAACCGCAAACTCGTAAGCGAAATGACGCAAAAAGCCGTCGACTCGCTCAGCATTAAGCTTCCCAACGACCTTGTAGACGCGGGGAGTCTCTCGGGCGGCAATCAGCAAAAGGTGGTCGTCGCCAAGTGGCTCGCCAGAAACTCGCGAATGGTTCTTTTCGACGAACCGACGAGGGGCATAGACGTGGGCGCCAAGGTCGAGATATATACGCTGATGAACGACCTTAAGAAAAACGGCATAGGCGTTTTATTCGTATCGAGCGAGCTTCCGGAGATACTCGGCATTTCGGACAGGATAATCGTCATGTGCGACGGCCGTATAACGGGAGAAATGAGCCGCGACGACGCCACTCAGGAAAAAATACTCGAGATGGCGATGAGATTTGAATCGAAGATTTCACACGCGGTGTAATCCCATGCGCGTTATTTGAAAGGAGCAATAAACAGTGGAACAGAAAAAACCAAACGTATTTAAGAGGATATTCGCCATACGCGGCATGGGACAGGTAATAACCGTAGGCTGCGGGCTTATAGTATTGTGCTTCGTCTTCAGCATGATAAACCCCAACTTCTCGGGGCCTCGCAATATCGCCAACCTGCTTCGCCAGATAGCGCCCTACCTCATCGTAGGCATTGGCCAAAGTTTCGTTTTGATAACCGGAAACATAGACCTTTCGATAGGTTCCGTCCTGGGCATGAGCTGTATGATGTCGGCGACGCTCATGTGCAACGGCTTTAACCCCATAGTAGCGGCCCTTATAACCATGCTCGCGTGCCTCGTGACCGGAATTATAAACGGCATGCTTGTCGCGGGCTGCAAACTCCCCCCGTTTATCGCCACGCTCGGAACGATGACCATCGCCCGGGGCATAGCGCAACTGGTCAACAACAACATGAACACCAACTCCATCGGCGACTTTGCCGCTCAGTTCCGCGACTTCTTCTATTACGGCAAGATCGCGGGCGTCTACAACACCTTCTGGGTGGCGGTGGTACTGTGGCTGGTGTTCAACTTTATATTGAGCCAGACCAGAACCGGGCGGCATCTTTACGCAGCCGGTTCAAATGTAGAAGCCGCCAAGCTCTCGGGCGTTAACATCAAACTCACCACCGTAAAGGCCTATACGGTTTCGTCGTTCTGCGCCGGAATGGTAGGACTTATACAGTGCGCGACGACCGGAACGGGCACCATGGACGCCGGAATGAGCTACGAGATGTACGCGGTCGCCGCGTCGGTCATAGGCGGCGTTTCGACGCTGGGCGGCCAGGGAATACTTCTCGGAACGGTCATAGGCGCGTGCGTATGGGGCGTTCTCAACAACGGTCTGCAGTTCGCGGGCGCTCCGGTCGCGCTTCGCAACATCGTCATCGGCATCATCGTCATACTCTCGGTGCTCTCCGACGTCGTCGCCCGCAGCGGACGCTTCTCGTTCAAGCGCCGCAAGCAATCGGTTTAAAGCGCCAAAAGCGCTTTGGATAACTATCAACATTTTAGGAGGATCTACCATGAAGAAACTATTTGCGCTCGCACTTTGCCTCGTTCTCGCGCTCGGCTGCACTTCCGCCTTTGCCGACGCCAAGATCTACCTGATCACCATGGATCTGTTCGACGCGCACTGGGTGTCCGTCGATGAAGGCTGCCGCGCCGCCGTCGAAGAACTCGGCGGAATCGACTACGTATGGACCGCCCCCACGCAGGGCAAGGACGACGCCGCTCAGATCGAGTGCATAAACAACGCCTACGCCGACGGCGCCGAGGTCATACTCCTCGCCTCCAACGGCCCCGATACCCAGGTCGCGACGCTCCAGGAGCTTTACAACGAAGGCGTCAAGATCATCTACGTCGACTCCCCCGCCAACTTTGAAGGCGCGCTGTTGACCCTCGCCACCAACAACACCAACGCCGGCCAGATCGCGGGCGAGCAGATGATAGCCGCTCTCGAGGCCAAGGGCATAACCGAAGGCAAGATCGGCATCGTCAACGTCAACGCCGCCACCGCCTCCACCGCCCAGCGCGAAGCCGGCTTCCGCAAGGCTTTCGAAGGCAAGAACTATGAAATCCTCGAGGTGCAGTACTCCCAGGGCGACGCCACCCTCAGCCAGGAAATGGCCAACAACTTCATCACCGAAGGCGTAGTCGCCATATTCGGCGCCAATGAAGGCTGCACCGTCGGCACCGGCAACGCCATCGCCGCCAACGGCAACGAGATCGTAGGCGTAGGCTTCGACAAGTCCGACGCCATTTTGAACCTCGTCAAGGACGGCTCCCTGCTTTGCACCATGGCTCAGAACCCCTACGTGATGGGCTATGAGGGCATCAAGGCCGCCGCCGCCGCGCTCGAAGGCCAGACCGAGTTCGAAGACGTAGATACCGGCGTATCCGTCCTCACCGCCGACGCCATAGAATAAGCGCACAGATAAGCGCCGGGGCTTTTTATTCCTCCGGCGCGCTCGATTACAAAAGCCGTTCCGTCTGATGATGGAACGGCT
>JAUNBY010000293.1 GCA_030526935.1 Clostridia bacterium | reverse complement strand
TCGCTTTCCTCCACCATCGTGAATCCCGCCGCGTACATGGCGGCGCGTATAGTACCCGCCATATCGGTCGGGTCGGAATCGCTCCAGAGGTTCAGATACACGTATGTGCGGTATGAGGTGACGCAATCGTCATGATGAGAAGCTTCAGTGGTCGTCGTCGAGTAGACCGCGTACTGCGGGGGCGGATTCTGGTTTGGGGATGTGGCGCGCCATACTCCGGCGTAAATAGGAATCCCAATACCGGACAACGCCTGTTGTACCTGTCTCATCCGGATACCCCCATGGACAGCGACGCCTTGAGTCCAAGGTAATTTCGCCTGAAGCCGTACTCTCCAAGCGTCGATATATACCACTTTGCGTCCTGAAACTTCACCCACATGCCGGGCTTTATATCAGGGCGGTATCGTATAGTGAAGTTTATGACCGCCTCGGTGTTCATTACGTCCGCCGCTCTATAGTGCTGGTTACCCGCGTCGGTTATAGCCGCCCATACCTTGCAGACTACGACGTCCTTCGGTTCCGGGTATCCATTCTCGTTTATGACGTTCTCGGTATAGCCTATCTCCAGCAAATGCCTCAAGTCCCCCGGATGCGGGTCGCTCTCGAAGTTTTTGTACCCGCGCATACAGCATCACTCCCTGTGGATAAATTGTGGATATAAGATGTTCCTCTGAGTTTTAAGAACACTGCGAAGCCTTTGACCTGGCGACTCTAAAAGTGCATATCAGAACATTTTCGCCACATCCCGATACGGGTACAGCAGGTTCTCAAACCCCATGCGCATCGTAAGGTATGCTTCCTTATCCGGGCTGTCCCGGTTCTCATAGTAATGGCTCGCCATTAACATAACAGCGAGCCTTACGGGTTCAGGGGCGTTGTTCTCGAATAGTACGCGGCAGAAGTCTTCCGCTGCGGCTTGCGCCTGAGCGATAAGAGTATTGATGTACTCATCCTCGTCGTTATGCTGTATGCGCAGGTGTGTTTTAAGCTCCGGGACGCTGACGATCATACGCTTTCACCGTCCGTTACTCGTCGGATACCGCATCGGGCAACATTATACCTGCGGCTTTGAGCTTGGAAAGCAAAGCGTTGAAGTTGTCTTTGAGAACCGCTATCGTCGTAGCCGCGCTTTCGGCCTGGTTCGCAGCCGCCTTAACTCCGCCGAGCGTCTCGGACGTCGCGGCCGGCAACTCATACGAGGACGATTCTTGCGATAAGTCCAGAATATCGGCAAGCCCTTCCACCTCCGCTCCGGGCAGAAACGTAAGCTTTCCGCCAATGACCGTAGTATTGCCTCCGTGCGCGGTATAGTTTTTGCAATTAGTACTCATCTGCTTATCCTTTCATATTAACATGGAAGCCGCCCTTACAACTATAGGGGCGGCTTCCTCTGATCCTTGTTTGGTTCAGTTACAAAGCGCCGTTGTCAACCTTTATTATCAGGTTTAGTTATCAAGCCGCCTTCATCTTAAGGCACTTTACGGCCTCCGTCAGCACGAGACGTCCGTCTACACGCTGAGTTATTTTGAATCCGATTTGGTCGGTTTGGGCATATAATTCGTTTAAACGCTGCATGGAACGTCCCTCGCGGTCGGCAAGCCAGTAGTAGCTGTAGTCGCCGTAGAGTATAGGCTTGTTTCCCGCCGTGGGAAGCGGCATGTAGTTGCTCGTAAGCACGCGCTGGTTGAGCAGCGTATCCGGCTGCCCGTAGAGCAAGCCGGGCTGCCAGAGGTACTGTCCGGCGCCGTCCTTTAACTTACGAATAAGCTTCACGACCGCGTCGTTCATTATAAACGCCGCCCTGCGCCTGTATCCCGCCTTGAGGCTGTGCTGCAGGTCTATAAGCTCGTCCGCTGTAATCGCGGCTACCGCCGCCGTGGTCACTCCGGTTTCCGCGCCCAGAGACGCATGTAGAAGTCCCGTAGGCTTATGGCTCCCGTCGCCGGTAAGTATGGCTTCTTCCTCGGCCGCGCCTACCCTGCGGGCAAACTCCGCGGTTATGTACGCCGCGAGGTCGAACGCCGAATCGTGCAAAAGTTCCTCGCTTACGCGGATCATGCTGCCAACCTTATGCGCGCCCAGCGATATCTGACCAAAGGCGTCGTCGGATTCAGGGATAGTCGCCTCCTCCTCTATCCACGAAGCGCTGCCCTTGCTGGTGACGAGGGGAATCTTGCGGTCTCCGGACGAGGTAGTTATCACGTGTACCAGCCCGCGCATGATGTTCTCTTCCTGGAGCGCCTGAACAAGAGTATGCTCGAACTCATCCGGGACTGTGTACCCACCCTCTGACAAAGTGCCTATCTGAAGCGCGTTTCTGACGTCGTAATTGGCCCTGTCCCTCATGCACTTCCAGAAAGCCTCGTTGTAGGCTACGCTTCCGCGACCGGGCTTGTCGGGACGGACGCCGCCGTCGGGCGAACTTCCCAGCTGCGCTCTAGTGACTTCGCTCATTTCGCGCTCTATCTGTTCCGCGCGTTCTTCGCGTTCTATGGCGCGGCCGAGGTCTACGACCTCCTGCTCCATTCGCTCGTATACCTCGGTGTCCTCGGCGGACATAAGCCCGCTTTCGTTTCTATGCTCCTCGAGATATGCCTTCGCCCTGTCCCAAATCTCTCCGCGCTTCGCTCTCATGTCCAATACCTTACTCATACTATAATCCTCCTATTTCTATCTTTTTGTCGGCATAATAAGACCCAGCCTTTATTCAAGCTGGGCTATGGGAACGCTGGTATCATCCTGTTTTGGTGCTTGTGCCTTATCGTCCGGCGTTTCGTGTGTTTTATCCGCATTAACGGCTATTGCCTGATACTCATTATCATCAGTCGTTTGCGGCTCTCTAACGGCGGGTTTTTCATTCGATACATCCACGCCGTCATTCGTGGTTCGAGAATGTTTCGCATTGCGCGGCTTATGCCTGTCGAGCCACGCCCACACCTTGGCTTCCGCTTCGGCTCTGTCGGCAACGCGCGATTTCGCGGCGTTAATCGCGCCGGGAACCTGTTCGTCCCCGGTTATGGCGTCAATAAAACCCCCGGCGAGCGCCGTCTGCGCGTCCATCCATGTCGTCGCCGACATCATCGCGGATATTTCGTCGCGCGGCTTCCTGCAGCGCCTGGCGTAGACGTTTAATATGCTCTCCTTGCACGCTCGAAGTAGGTTGATGGAATCCAGCAGATCGCGCTCGTTGCCCCAGGCAACGATAGACGGATCGTGTATCATATACAACGACCCCGGCGTCATCTCCAGCCTGTCCGACGCCATGGAGAGCACCGTCGCGGCGGACGCCGCTGTGCCCGAAATGGTGATGTGGACATTTCCGGGATACGCGCGTATATCGTCGTACATTCGCGTAGCGGCGTTACAGGAACCGCCGTAGCTGTTAAGGCGTATGCTCACGTCGTCCGTGTTCCCGCCGTCCTCTCCGTATAGGGCTTCGTGCAGAGATTCGGGCGTTATCTCGTCGCCGAACCAAATATCGTCATCTATATAGCCGTTCAGATTTATCTCCCTCAATTCGTTTCACCTCCCTTCGATGTTATTTCGTTTCGTTTGGCTGGCCGGCTGGTTTACCGCGCGATTTATTTCTTCCGTATGCTCCGCTTCCCCGTTTTCAGCCCACGCTATACCCGCGAGCACGAAATGTACGCAGTTTACGCATACGGAATTGCCATAGGCTCGGTATTCGGCATAGTCCGATTGCGGATTCTTGAGCCATCGTATAATGGCGTTACGGCCGCGCGGCCGGGCTTTCTCTCCCTTTGCCCTTTGCGCGGCGAGGAATACCCGCGTCCACCACTCGATATCCTCATCTGTCGGCTGTTCAGTTTCCAGGTTCTCAGTCCAGCCTTCTGGATATGCTTGCAGCCTGCAGCATTCACATGGAAGCAATCTTCTTATAATATACTTCCTCGGCGGCATACCCGGCGTGACGATAGCTTGCTGGTCATGCATACAATTGAGCGTGTTACAGTTTTCCGACAGCGCTATCTGATTCGATTGTCCGTTTCCCACGCATACGGCGGTATAATCCGGCGCGCTTCCCTTATGATCTCCCGTAAGCATCGTCGCTGTATTTCCTTCGCCGTTTCCATGCGCGTCGTATACGACGGGATTGATGAAG
>JAUNBY010000292.1 GCA_030526935.1 Clostridia bacterium | reverse complement strand
GAACTTACTCCCGTCGGGTCGTCCGTCCATCCGGAGGGTACGTAGTCATCCGTCTGTACCGCTGTAGTTGTGAGCGCCGGGGCTATGTAGTCCGTCGTGCGGCGGTAGACGTACTCCACGCTCTTTCCATCCCGGCCGTCTTCGCCATCCTCACCGTAATGCGCCCAAATAACCGGCGAGCTGAAAGTCGACCACGTGCCGTCTGATTTCGTGCGCGTCGAACTCCATTCATAGGGCAGAGCAGCGTTTACGCCATTTGGCTCGTCCGTCCAGCCGTCGGGTACGTAGTCGTCCTGTTGTACCGCGCTGGTGTCGAGCGCCGGAGCTGCGTACTCCGTCGTGCGGCAAAATATAAACTCTATGCCTCCGCCGTCCACGCCCTTGCAGGCTTTGGCCCAGTTGAGCGTGAGCGTCAGTTCATCGGGACTTGAGACCAAAATCGATATTTGTCCGGAGCACTGCTCGGCGCTTCCGAGCGTAGCTCCGTCGGCGATGTTCACGATAATCGGCAAAACGCCTTCCTCGATTATCTCGCCCTGAGATATGGTCATGCCCTCGGGCGCGCCCGTTATCTCGTCTACCACGGGGTCGACCGGAATATAACCCTTGCGCGCGGTCACGTAGAACGTAGCCTCGGTCATGGGGCACTTTCCGTCCGAATCCGCGACGATGAGAAGGCTCGTTCCAGAAAGCGCGATGACCGGCGTTTCGTTGTCCCGGAGATTCCCCGATAGCAGATCGCCCGTTATGGTGGGGAGCTGCCAGCTATATATCTTGCTCGACCGCTCGACGTTCCCGATATCTATTTCGTTTACCTGATTGGTTAAAACGTCGAGAACGATTCTGGTTACCTTTGCCGTGACTTCAACGCCGTATGTCTTCGCCGTGACCGTCACCCTGTCCCACAAATATAAATTCTCAAGAGGCTTGTATTGCTCGTATTCGGCCGTTCGCCCGAGCTGCTGAAAATTCACGCTGAGCGATATCTTCGGCTTGTCTACGGCGTCGTCGCCCTCGAACATGGCCGCGACCTGTTCGCGCATTCTGGCCCTCGCGACGGCGACCGTAACGCCCTTTTTACCCTTCTCTACGGTGCAGTCGTCGCACTCTATGGCCCTCACGTATTCGCCGTACACAGAGGCGTTTGGCGAGTAAATATAATTGCCCGCGTCGTATGTGTCCTTCTCTTCGTCGTCGCCGTCCGTGACCAAATATAACGGATTGCCCTTCTTGGTGACGCCGTATGGCTTCACGACCGTGACCATCTCATCCCAGTTCATTTCCATCTGAGCGCCGATGAGATTCTTGCCGTGTTCTATGCGTATGCCGCGATTCGCCCCGCCATCCGCCAGAAAATATAAACTGTAATCGTCGCGGACAAGCTCCGCGTCCCACCTTTCGGCGAACCCTTCGCTTGGGTCGAGAAGCGCCGTGGATGGGCTTACGTCCACCCAGTCGCAGGACGTTCGCACGTTCGCCAGATCGGTAAACGCCTCAAAGTCGTGCTCCTGCTCTATGCCGTCGATTATGCCCGCGAGGGCGGTGACAGCGTTTAACGGCTCGTCGTTTTTGTATACGGTCACCATGTTGGAAAGGTCGTAGCTGATGTGAACGGCGTAAACGTTAATCTGGCCAGCATCTACGTCGTATTCCACGCTTTGTATCCTGAAAAGCTGAGAGACCAGTTCCCCCGAGGGGCAAATATCCTCTATACCGCTGGCCGTGTCTGATATGGTTTCAACCGTGTCGAAGTCGAGCGCCGCGGGGTCTACCCATCCTTCGCGCCAGGTCTGGCCGGCTATTGTTATATCCGTTGCCACTTCGATGTCCTTGGCGGTTCTGTTTTTCGAGGCTTTGAGGTACTTCACCTTATATCTCTCATCGCCCTTTTCAAGAACGTAAACGGTGCTGCCTTTTGTGAGTTTGCCGATTTTATTGTTTTTCTTCTTCTTGCGAAACACCCTAAGCTGAGTCTGCGTCGCGCCCTGTTTTACCGTCCATTTCTCGACGCTGGTCACGTATGTCCCGCTGCCCTCGATCACCGGCGTGGTGCGCACGCGAACAGGTACGGACAATATGTTTCCGGTTTCGAGGGCTTTCCACTTGTCCCATTCGTCATACGGATGCACGAGCGAAACGCTGCTCATGCCGTTGCCTATCTCCTCGTGTTCGCACGACACCGGAACGAGCGCGCCGACCAGACCGGTCGTGCTCGTGTCGTCGCCGGACTTATCGTATACGTAAATATCAACCATATGAGTGTACTCCTTTTATAATAACCATCTCAAGTTTGGGAATATCTCGACCTTACTGACCGAGCCTGTCCAGCTGATGAAGTTGTCGCCAGAGGCGAGCACGGGCCAAACCTCTTCGTTGAGCGTGATCGCGATGTTGCTGCCGGGAGTCGTATAGGCGAGTTTGGCGTCGCAATCTATGGTCACGCTTTCGGTGATACCCGTGAGCGTCACGCTTATACTTCCTATGCTGAAAGTCACGTCGCCCGTGGCAAATATCCTTATTGTTGGGTTCGCGGCTATCACGCTCTCGTTTTTAATGGTGGTCGGAGAATATAAAGTCGCGCTCCTCGGTTCCGCTTCGTATTGAAACGGGTCGCATAAAAAGCCGACGCTGAAAAGCCGCACGTCGTTCCCCCTGACGGCTTTCGTGAAATCTATCTGGTTGGTGACGCGCGCCTTGTGCATTCGGTTGGGGCTGTTTCCAAATATAAGCTCGCCGCTCCCGCGAAGCCAGCCCGCGACGTTGCTAATCCCGTCGGCGTTCTCGATGAAACAGTCCACCGAAACCGTTCTGTTCTTGTATACGTCGTCGCCCTCCAACAGTGTGAGCGATCCGCTGCGGCCCGGTATCTCTATGGTCGACGCCTTCTCCGCCGGTATGCTGAACGGGGGATAGTTGATTACAACCACGCCCATGTCTCTGGAGTCGGTCTGTTTAAATATAAAGTAAGTTGGAATGGGCATTCGATTTCATCACCTCTCATACGGACGCGTTGGGTTGAGTTGTACAGTAATTAAAGAAAGGGCGTGATTCAAAAGACTGTATTGAAGGCAGGGGGATTTTGATGGCGACGCGAAAGATCACAATACGGCGCACTATCAGGACCAATTCTAATGGTACCGCCGTAGTCAGAACTCAGGTATCCGGTAACGGATCGACGCGGACAACCACAAAGACCATCCTTGCCCTCAACACAATCTTTTGCTCGGCGCCCAAGGGGTATAGCTGACAAAGGAGTTTAAGGATTCGCGCTGGCGAATTCTGGAGAGGCTGTCGCATAAAGACAGCCTCTTTTTCTTTACTTTTTGGAATATGCGGCGATGACCTGCGCTATCGTGAATATCCCCGTTATCACCCAACACCATTGCGGTATAAAAAGCCCGTTAGCTTCGGCTACGAACAGCGCTAATAGAAACATTATCATGCTGAAACTCCCTTCTTAATAAAAAAAAGCCGTGGCGGTCACGGCTTCTATAATCATGCTATGTATCTGCGGTTATTCGTATCTTGTGTTATAACCGTATTCTTGCGCGTATTTGTCGGCGTATGAACCTTCGGAACAGATGATGGTAAAATTATCACCACAATATTCAAAAACGTTCTCACCTATATACTCAACGCTTTGTGGAATGTAGATTTCCTCCAAATCAGGGCACCATCGAAAAGCGCCATCGCATATCATCTGCAATCCATCCGGCAATGACACAGTGTCAAGTTCAAAGCAGGAATTAAACGCCGCCCGCCCTATTACCTTTGTATCCGCGGGTATTACAATATTCCGCAATGACTCGCAATAGTGAAAGGCGTAGTCGTCGATCACGACAATACTATTCGGTAACTCAATTTTATATAATTTGTCATGACCCTCAAACGCGCGCTGTCCAATCGTCGTTACTCCATCGCTGATTGCAACTTGCGTTATCTTATATTTATGTGATTCCCACGGGCGAGGTTGATCGGTCGTTTCATTATAATCAGTCATGTCGCCAGTGCCTACGATTTCCAGTTTAACCGTATCGACAATTTGCCACGTAAGGTTTTCCCCGCAACTATCGTTTCTTTCGGCGATTTCTTCCGCAATTACCATGGAAAAAGCAGTCCCAAACG
>JAUNBY010000291.1 GCA_030526935.1 Clostridia bacterium | reverse complement strand
TCGTCTATCTCCCTGCCGGTCTTGCACCCGTACCCCGCCATAGTATGATCGGGCGGAAACTCTGGACGTTTACCGTAAACATAGTTAAACGGCTCCCCAGTCAGCGGGTTTTCGACGTTCGGAGTGTTCATGGCCTTCGCTCCCATGCCGCGCATCGGAGCCGCCATCTCTATTGTACCATATTCATTCGGCGCATTCAAGTCTTTATTTTCCCACTCCACCACCGGCACATACCGACACCGGCAATTGGGATGCGCTGGAAGCGCTGGCGCCTCGTCGATGGGATAGGGCGCGTTTTCCTTGTACCCGTTGCACCTCGAACAGGTTCTCTCGTCGCGGCCTATGCGGATATCGACCATCGTCACGCCGTCACGCCTGTACCTTTCCATTATGCCTTCGTTGTACATGTGCATGGCCTCGGTTCTAATGAGCCTGTCCGCCTCATAGAAGCCTACGCCGAAATCCTCGCGAATCTTGCGCTTTATGTCCGACGGACTTCGCCCCAGTATCAACAGATCCGCCATGTCGTCCTTGAGCCGCGTCGCCAGAGCGTTGACGTTATTCCAGACGCGCGTCGAGTAATTGACCCCCGCCCAGTCGCTATTCAGGTACTTGCGCATGGCGTCGTTTGTGACGACATTGAACCCCGCGCCCGCCTCGTCAACCTTCTCATTTAGCGTCTCGTAAAACACGCGCTCAAGTGTAGCGTCCATTTCGGTTCTCATCCAGCCTATGGCGGACTGCGTCATCTGCGCAAGCTCGCGCTCCAATTGGCGATATTTGGCGTATTGCCACAACTGCGTTCTGGATGCCACGCCGCCCTGAAACAACACCTCTGCCTGAAGCTGCGCCATCAATTGAGAAAGGCGCTTTTCCATCTCACGGAAACGCGCCTTTACTCTTTTACTCAGTTCGCCCGCTATCTTCGAAGCCCTTTCCTGATCTCTCAGCGTCCTCGCTTCCCAATAGCTGTCCCGTGTCGTCAACGGCATAATCTAAATACCCCGCTTTGCGTTCCTCGTCCTTTTCGGCCTGATTCTGCTCGTAGTCGATGTCCAGCGGCAACAGTTCCAGCCGCGCTTTCTCCGACAGTAAATCCCCCAGCTTCACCGCCACGTCAGCCATCTCGACGAGGTTCGCCGGGATGTTGCGCGTAAACGTCATGGTAATCGAGCGGTAATCATGCCCCGCGCCCATCACGCCCAGCATGTTGCAGATGATCTCTATCCGCCTTTGAAGCCCCTTCTTAAACGCGCGCTCCTTCTTGCTGGTCATGTTCTCAAGGCCTAATAGCTTATACCTCATCGCCACGCCCGAGGCGTTGCCCGCGAAGTCGTCATCCGTCATGGCGGGGCACTTGGAGAACTTGTGTATTGAATTGTCCAGGCGCGTCTTCAGATGCTCCACAAAGCCGTCGTCGTTGGTCTTCGTAAGCCACGCGGCGTCCGCGCCCTCGGGCACAAGCATGACGCGCATACGCTTTAGCTCCCTGATTTGCTCCTCGGTCGTCCCCTGCATCCCGACGAGCTTGAGATAGGCGTCGGCGAAATACTCCATGTCGTTCACGCTGTCGCTGTCGAGCTTGTCATAGGCGTCTATGAGCGGTATCACGCTTTCGAAATCGCCCAACCCCTCGTTGTTGTTGCGGTAGATGACGATGGGAACAAGGCCGAACTGATGCGCGACCTCGTCCATGAGTATCATCGCTCCGGCGTCGCGGCGGTAGGTCTTAATGTCGTCGCGGGAATAAACCTCGACGTATGTGACGCTATTCCCGCCAACTACGTCCGTCTCGGCGTAGTAGCGTATGAAGTACAGCAGCTCTTCTTCCACGGTGTTGTCGTATATGGGTATGCCGTACTCACCTTCGAGGCGCTTGAAGCGGAGCATCAAATCTTCATCCAGATACACAAGCTCGTAAGCCTCGCCCATTATCGAGGCGTCGCAGGCCAGGTCGCTGTTGTGGCTCGCCTCGTCGTTGTAATTGTATATCTGTGTAAGATTATTCAATAATTTCTCGTCCTGAGAGCCATACACAACCGGCTCGCCCATGAAGTATCCCGTGGCGATGTCGGTTATATATTGCGCGTAGGGATTGACCACGCGGTTATTGGGTTTCGTCGCGTCGTCGAAGCTGCGCGCGAGTATGGCGTGATTGCCCCGGTAATAATCGTGGAGCTTCACCTTGCGCCCCTCGTCGGCCCGGTGAAGCTCCAGATATCTTTCTACCATCCCCGGCGTAAGAACTCTATCCGGGGAGAGCCTGTATTTCTCCATTTCGACCCTCCTAAAACAGCAGGCGCTTATCCATCGTCTGCAACTTGCGCATGGCTATGACCGGCTCCAGGCTATAGCGCGTGGCGTCTCCCACATGGTTATCCTTGTCCGGAAACTCCGCCAGAAAATTCCCGTGCCTGTCGCGCTGGTACTCGTATGTCGAAAGCTCCCTCGCGGCGTTGGGACACCGGGCGGGATCCACGACGATTTCCCGCAAGTCCTGAAGCCACCTTATGCCGTGCTCGACCGACCCCGGCCCCTTGCGCGCGGCGACGGCGTTTACCTCGCGGTTGCGAAGTTCGGCGATCATGCGCGGGTCGGCGCTGTCGCACCTGACCACCTCGCGGCGGCACATGCGTTTGACGTGCGCGGCGAGGGCGTCAAGCGGCGTTCTGGAGCCGTAGAACTCGCCAAGCATCACGGCGCGCTGAAGCTTTGCGTCGTAGCCCCATCTGACAAGCGCGTCGGGGTCTGTGGCGAATCCGAAGTCAAGCCCGTTGTAGCACTGCCCGAACGAATTGATTTCCTCGTCGGTTATAGTCCTCAGAACCAGATTGTCGAACACCTGTCCGCCGGTTCCTGTGACCTCGCCTAAGTACGTATGCCTGTAGGCGCGTTCGTTGGCGTCCCTGAGTTTCTCGGCCTCGGCGATGAACGCATCTCCCAGCCACTCTCGCGGCACTCCCCTGTAGTCGCTGTGGTGAACGAGCCTGCCCGCCACGGTTTTAAGCGCCTCTTCGTTAACCCAGTTGCGGGCGCTCACCGGCGGGTTATAGCTGTAAAATGTCACGGCTTTTCCTCCCCCCCTTATGACGCTGGCCTTGATGGTCGTTATGTCGTCCGGCCCCGCGAACTCGGTCAGCTCCTCAAACCAGAGAAAGCCGAAATACCCGCTCTTGAGCTTCATCGATTTTGACTTGCCGGGATCGTCCGCGCCCCGGAACACTATCTTCTGCCCCGTAGGGCGGTAGATGAGTTCCATTGGCGACAATTTACGCTGAAACAGCATCCCCGCGCCCAGGGCGTCTATCGCCCAGAGCATCTGCGAGTAGACGCTTTCGCGCAAGGTGTTCGCGACCTTGCGGTAAATTATGGCGCTGGCCTCGGGGTTGCGGAGCATCCCAAGGACGATCTCCACGGACGCGAACGACGACTTGGCGCTTCCGCGCCCTCCTTTTAGCCAAATTTCGGCGTATTCGCCCGCCCTGATACATCTGTGTACCCCGTAGAATGGAGGCGCTATAAGGCCCCTTAGAGACGTTCTGAGAGCGTCCATTATTTCACCGTCTCCAATGGCGCGTCGGGGATGTCGTCGATGATGGTCACGACGTTGCCGACGAGGTTCAGATTCTCCGTCGGGGTGAAGCCCGCCCTGTCGAGTATATCCTTGGCGGCGAGGTGGGCGACCATATCGCTTTGTGAATTGAGCAGGCGCACTTCTTTTCGCAGGGCTTTCGGGGCGGCGTACAGCAAGCGATTCCGTAAGAGCTTCTCGTATTCGCTCTGAAATTCTTCGTCCTTTTTCCACACGCAAACGGTCTTAGGCGTAATGTTAATCGCATCCGCGATTTCCTTGTCCGTCAAGTTGCCCTCAAGCAGCAATTCAAGGCACTTTGCCCGCTTCGAACTCAACACGGTACCCACCCCCCTCCATTAACATTTATTAACCTTTTTGGCCGACGGGTCCCGCGCCAAAAATAAAAAACGCGCATCGTATCATGCGCGCGGGTTCACGTTTTATAGCCAGTTAGCCTTCCCCCCTGGGGAATGTCATCAACCCAAGAGTCGTAACACCCTCTTCTGAAACGTCGTGCCGCTAGTAAATCCGGATTTATAGACAGTGCGCCGACAA
>JAUNBY010000290.1 GCA_030526935.1 Clostridia bacterium | reverse complement strand
TATTAACTTGACATCCGTCACTTCAAGTGCTATTATCCCACACAAGCGATGAAGCGGAATAAGCGCGTCACATGCCTCCACAGAGAACGGGGTCAAGGCTGGAAGCCCCGTGGGAAACAGGACGCGATATGGCTCGCCGAGCAGCGTGATGAAAGGGGTTTACCCCCGAGTACTCTACGACGGTTTGCGCCCGGTATAGCGCAGCGGATGTGTTGGCATCCGACAGAGTAAAAAACAAGGTGGCACCGCGATTATTTCGCCCTTGTGGAATTGAAGTTCCACAAGGGCTTTAATTTTTATTAAGAAAGGATAAGGACGCCAACACGTCCGGGTATACATAATGGATTACAGAGATTTTGACAACTACACAAAGCACTTCCCGACCAGCGACGGACGCTTCGGTTCTTACGGCGGGGCGTATCTCCCCCCGCAACTCGTCACGGCTTTCAGGGAGATTGACGACGCCTACGAGACAATATGCAATTCCGCGCAGTTCATATCCGAGCTTCGCCGCATACGCCGCGAGTTCCAGGGGCGCCCCACCCCGGTATATCACGCCGAACGCCTCAGCCGCAAGCTTGGCAAATGCCAGATATATCTAAAGCGCGAAGATCTCAACCATACAGGCGCTCACAAGCTCAACCACTGCATGGGCGAAGGCCTTCTGGCCAAGTACATGGGCAAGAAGAAGCTCATCGCCGAGACCGGCGCGGGACAGCACGGCGTAGCTCTCGCGACCGCCGCCGCGTACTTTGGCATGGAATGCGATATATATATGGGCGAGGTTGATATAGCCAAGCAAGCCCCGAACGTCACTCGCATGAAGGTGCTGGGCGCGCGCGTAATTCCCGTATCCCGCGGCCTTAAAACGCTCAAGGAAGCCGTCGACGCGGCGTTTGAGGCCTATCTCAACGAATACGAAACCGCGATCTACTGCATAGGTTCCGCCGTTGGCCCGCATCCGTTCCCCAAGATGGTCAGGGATTTCCAGATGGTCGTGGGAGAGGAAGCCCGCGAGCAGTTCAGGCAAATGACCGGCAATCATCCCGACGCGATCTGCGCCTGCGTGGGCGGAGGTTCCAACTCCATAGGCATGTTCGTTCCGTTCCTGGGCGATCCCGTGGACATATATGGCGTAGAGCCTCTGGGACGCGGTTCAAAAATTGGAGACCACGCGGCCAGCATGACCTTCGGCAAAAAGGGCGTGCTCCACGGCTTCGAATCGATGCTCTTGCAGGACGACAAGGGCGAGCCGCTTCCGGTCTATTCCATCGCCAGCGGCCTTGATTATCCTTCCGTCGGCCCCGAGCACGCTTATCTTCGCGACTGCGGCCGCATAAGCTATGTCACCGCCACCGACGAGGAAGCCGTAGAAGCCTTCTTCATGCTCAGCCGCCTCGAAGGTATAATACCCGCGCTCGAGTCCTCCCATGCGCTGGCTTATGCCATACGCTTTGCCCGCGAGAACTCTACAGGCTCCATTCTCGTAAACCTTTCGGGGCGCGGCGATAAAGACGTGGACTACGTTATAGAGCATTACGGATATGGCGATAAATACGCGGATTAATACAAACCATAACTGGTGAGACCAAAGCGATCCTCCTGCGATATGCGGGCGCTCATTTTGTGTAAATCTTACACTTTTGGGCGCCCGCATCTTTACAGCCTCCGTTGCGATGTGATTGACACTATATCCCTTATATTTTGAATAATAACCACATATTGGATATTAAATCCCTGAAATGCGCTCATATAATATCAAAACCTGCAAATAATAGCCGTAAATAGGGATGAAAACCCACATAAACATCAACGGAGGGCATATAATGTCGAATAATAGTAATTCATATCAAAAACTTGTGGATAAGGCGACGCCGAACAGCGAGGTTTTTCTGTCGTGCGTTAAGGCGTTCTGGGTTGGAGGCGTGATTTGCACCATAGGTCAGTTGATAACCTTTGCCGGAGAGGAGTGGCTTGGCACTAACCTTATTACCGCGCCTTCATTTACTTCGTGCGTTTTGATATTCATAGGCGTCGTTCTTACGGGTATTGGGGTTTACGACCGCATAGGCCGCTACGCGGGCGCCGGATCGATAGTCCCCATAACGGGTTTTGCCAATTCGGTCGCGGCCCCCGCGATGGAGTTTCGCCGCGAAGGACTTGTGCTTGGACTTGGGGCGAAACTCTTTACGCTCGCAGGTCCCGTCTTGACATATGGCATATCCTCGTCGGTGATTGTGGGGATTATTTACTATCTGGCCGGGTTTTAAACCCGTAGCGACGTTTCTGTCTATTATATTATGAAGTACAGGATGAAAAAACTGGTGAAGTTTCACGCGCTTTATCTGACCGCGGCTCGGTCATAAAAAGACGCGGATGACACGGGATGCGCGCACATTATATTGAAATTGCGCCGTCGCGCCGTCCGCGGCGCGATATAATACGCGAAACGCGTGCTTCAAACGCTTCCGATGAACCTCTTTTCGCCGCCCGGCATATTATGCCCCGTAATATGCCATAAGGAGGTCGTCAACATGGATTTGGTGGCGATAGGCGGCGACAGGAGATATGCCCATATGGTCAGAGAGGCCATAAAGAACGGCGTTTCGGCGGCGGCGTTCGGATTGGAGCGATCGGGGCTTTTCGATGTCCCTGAAATCGACGTCGATCAGATAGGCGACGCCGAATGCGTCGTAATGCCCAATCCCTTCGGCGGACAGTGGAAAATGCCGTTGTCTGGGAAAAATATCGGGCTTAATGATATTCTGAATAATATAAATAAGAACGCCACGCTTATTCTCTTTGGCTCCGGAAAAGTTCCGCAATCGATTTTGGACGCTCACGAAGTAGTATTTTTGGACGAAGATGAAATACTTATGACAGAACTTGCTCGACAGACCGCTGAGGGCGCGATTCACTCGGTTTGCGAACGGGCGGCTTATGAATTATATAGATGCAGAGCCCTTATAATAGGTTACGGGCGCATCGGAAAAGCCCTTCACAGGATACTTAACGGCTATCAGGCGTCAGTCGCGGTCGTGGCCAGACGCAAGTCCGCCCAATGCGAAGCGGCCGTAAATAGCGCGCTTGCCATGGATTTCTCCAATTTTGAACAGGCGCTGGCTCTTTCTCAGATAATATTTTCAACGCCGCCCGAGCGAGTGCTTGACGCGCGACTCGTGCAGCTCATAAATCGAAACGCGCTTCTTGTAGATCTTTCATCCAGGCCTTTCGGAGTCGATATGGACGCTGCCGAGGCGAGGTGGCTTCACGCCTGGCGCGAACCTTCGCTTCCGGGAAGATATTGCCCGCAAAGTGCCGGACGCTCAATGCTGGACGCGGTGCTGAGAGTATTGAACGAGGAGTGTGAGCGGCTATGAGCGCCATTTTGACCGGGGTCAGAATAGGCATAGCCCTGACGGGGTCGTTTTGCACAATTGCCGGCGTCCTCGCGGCGGTTGAAAAATTAAAGAGCGCGGGCTGTGAATTGTATCCCATAATGTCGTTTAATGTCGCGGGCTGCGATACGAGATTCTTTTCGGCGCGCGCCTTGCGGGAAAGGGTTGAGGCATTGTGCGAAAGAGAAGTCATAGACTCAATAGTAAAAGCTGAGCCTATAGGCCCGCAAAAACTGTTGGATATAATCGTCGTCGCTCCATGTACGGGAAACAGCTGCGCGAAACTCGCCAACGGCATCGCGGATACTCCCGTTTGCATGGCCTGCAAATCGCAGCTTAGAAATGAAAGGCCAGTATTGATCGGTATATCGACAAATGACGGCCTCGCCGCCGCCGCGCGAAACATCGCGGAACTTTTGAACCGAAAAAATGTGTTCTTCATTCCGTTCGGTCAGGATGATCCGGTGAATAAACCAACGTCTCTGGTGACGGACTTTACCCTCATGCAAAGGGCTGTTGAAGAGGCTTTGAACGGTATTCAGACCCAACCGATACTCATTAATTCAAACAGACAATTACACACACATAAATGAAATAGACGCGACTATTTACCCAAAAAGGTATTGACTTTTGAATCTGGCAATGATATAATCCCATCTGTTGCCGCGAGAAACGCCGCGAAAGCGAAAGAAAAGTGGCGACGAGCGATCCTTGAAAACGATACAGCGAGAGCGAGAAAAGGAAGAACAGAAACAGTCAG
>JAUNBY010000289.1 GCA_030526935.1 Clostridia bacterium | reverse complement strand
TTGTTTCGCCTCCACGGGATGAGTCTTGGCCACACAACTGCAAAAGACGGGTCACCGTGCCGCGACCGCCTTCCGTTAAATATATTAATAACAAATGTGCGCGTCAATTAATAAAAGCGCGCCGATTTGTTTTCCGTTTCGGACTGAAAAGCGCCTTTACCTATGGTATAATTGTATAAGGACATACTGTCGAACGAGAGGGGGGTTGCCATGAAACGTGGAGTGCGCGCGTTGTCGGCCGCGATTCTGGTCGCGCTAATACTGGGTATGTGCGCGTGGTCGTTATGGCGTTGCCGTCAGCGCGGGATTGAAATCGCGCGAAGCGAAGCCATGAACGCTCTTGAAATAATGGCTGCAATCAAAAGGGACGATAGCGCGAATCAAGTTGACAATATGATGCGCAACGTGAATTCCGTCAGGCTTTTGGCCGACGCGACGGACGACTATGATATAATCGGGGAATACGCGGCTTCACTGGGATTTGATAAAATCGAGATTGGCGAGAGGCGCGACGCGGAACAGATGCTCTTTGACGACGAAGGCGGTCTCGCGATTTATTCAGACGCCGGCGACGAAGGCATTACGCTGTACGTATCCCCGTCCCGGCTGAGTGACATGTTTGGCGCTCCCGCGTCCGAGGACAGGTATTATTCGTTTCTCGTGGATTCCGAAGGCAACATACTTACCCGCGTGGAGAACGACGGTTTCCTCAATATATCCGACAATACCGTGGAGTTCTACTCCGAAGCCGTTTTGCACGACGGCCTCACGCCTGAAGACGTTTCGGCGGCTCTCGCGAATGGCGAGGGCGGATCTCTCGGCTACAGTTATGGATCCCGTTCGAACATAGTCCGCTGGGAACCGCTCGGAATAAATGACTGGGCGCTGTTCTTCGTGGCGACGTCCGATTTGATCGATGAAAACTGCGCGCACATAGACGAAATGATGTTTTCGCTCGGCGCGACGCTTGCGATATGCTTTTTTATACTGATAAGCGCCGCGGTTCTTTATATCTACCGCGCCAACCGCGAAAACAGGGAGATACGGGCGGAACTTGACGACAGTCTCGCGGTTTCACGGGCGCTGAACGAACTGTCGTTTACGATATTATTCCAGTGCGATATGAAAACGGGCGATATAACGTACAACGAGAGCTTCGCCCGTCAGCTCGGAAGAAAGCCGGAGATAACGAATGTTTCGCAATTGTCCGGCGCGGATCCCGCGCTCAAATCCCTCGTGGGGGAGATAAAAGACGGCGCGTCCAAGGGCAAGGCCAGCCTGCAATTGAGGCATGCGAACGGTGTGCTCAAGTGGTATCAGATTTATTTTATGTGCGTTTACGGGGCGGACGAAAAAAAACCCGTCAAGGTCATCGGCCGTATAGCCAATATCGAATGGCACGAGCACGAGCAGGACGTCCAGCAAGCCGTGGTAGAACGCGACGCCCTTACGGGGCTTTTCGGACATACCGCCTTTATGAGGCGCGCGGAGAAGGCGTTTTCCGCCAACAGGAATAACTGCGCGCTCGTAATAATCGATATCGACGATTATAAGATAATCAGCCGGTCGCCGGACGGCTATCGCGGAGACGAGTTGATAGTCAAAATGAGCGACGCCATGCGCAAGACTTCCCCGGCAAACGTCATAATGGGCCGCATAAGCGGCGATATATTCTCGGTATTTCTGATAAACGCAATCTCTCGGGAATTCTTAGCCGAGCGCGCGTCGATACTGGAAAGGGAGTTTGGCAAGACGGGGCATACGTGTTCCATAGGCATTGTAATGTCAGACGGAACCGTAAATTCCATAGCCGAGCTGTTCGCGCGTGCCGACAAAGCGCTTTACAGGGTAAAGCTTCTTGGCAAGCGCGGCTACCAGTTCTTCGACGGCGCGCGCCATACATTAGACGCGGACGACAGCGCCGACATCGAGGGCGACGACGCGAACGCGCTTATTCTCAAGTGCGTTTTGAACATAGCGACCGGAAAAACGTTCGAAGACGCCGTAGGCTTTGCGCTCAAGCAGACCGCGAGATTCTACGACGCGAGCTGCGCCTACGTGCTCATCAACGAGGAGGAAAAAAAGCGCCTGGTCGAGATAGCCATATATCGACGCGAGAAAAACGGCGATGTGGAAGCGCTGACGGTAGAATACGACAAAGCTCCCCTGTTGATGAAGGCGCTGCGAGATCACAAGCCGCTTTCAATGGTAGACACCGAAGAGCAGTACGCCATATCGCCCGACGAGACCGACATGATAAGGAAGAGGGGAGAGCGCTCGGTCTACCTGGTTCCGCTTGGGGAGCCGGGGCGCAGGCTCGGATTCATAGGTATTGCCAGCCCTAAATATCACGTTGGGAACGTCGCCTTCCTGAAGACCCTCGCGGCCGTAATCGGCGCGGACATCGATAAACGCAAGCTGAATAATCGGGAGTGAACCGCCTTGTCTCAGAAACACACGCCAGACCTGTCTCTCATTAAGCGCATAGCCGACGACGTCGGCACGCCGTTTTACCTCTACGACGAAAGCGTCATAGACGACCACGCGCGCAGGCTCAGCGAAGCCTTCTCATGGAATCCCGGCTTTCGCGAGTATTTTGCCGTAAAAGCCACGCCCAACCCCTACGTCATCGACATAATGACGAGGAGGGGATGCGGAGTCGATTGCGCGTCGCGAACGGAACTCATGCTCGCCAAAGCCATGGGTCTGCGCGGTGAGAGGATAATGTTTTCCTCGAACCAGACACCCGGATGCGAATATCGCCTCGCCCGCGAGCTTGACGCCACAATCAACCTCGACGACATAAGCCACATAGACTTTCTTCGCGAAAACGGGGGCATACCCAAAAGGCTGTGCCTGAGATACAACCCCGGCTCGACGCAGGTCGCTTCGAATTTCGTCATGGGGCATCCCCAGGATTCGAAATTTGGAATGACGAGAGCGCAGATACACGAGTGCGTAAAGCGCCTCATCGACCTCGGAGTCGAGAAATTTGGCCTTCACGCGTTTCTCATAAGCAACTGCGTCGATACGGATTATTATCCGCAAATCGCCTCGCTGCTTTTCGGCCTGGCGCTTGAGATATATCGCGAAACCGGAGCGATTGTCGATTTTATCAACCTCTCCGGAGGGATAGGCGTCGCGTACCATCCCGAGGAGCGCGAAGCGGATATCGGGGAGGTAGGCCGGGCGGTGAGGCGCGACTACGAACGGTTGATTAAGGACACCCCGCTTCACCCGATGAAGGTATATACGGAGCTTGGCCGCTGGATGACGGCTGAAAGCGGCATGCTCGTGTCAAAGGTCATACACAAAAAGGACACCTATAAAAACTATATAGGACTCGACGCCACGGCCTGCGACCTGATCCGCCCCGCCATGTACTCGGCTTATCATCATATTACCGTCGCGGGCAAGGCCGATCTTCCCTGCGACCACATCTACGACGTCGTAGGCTCCCTTTGCGAGAATAACGACAAATTTGCCGTCGATCGCCGCCTTCCCAATATCGACGTGGGCGATTATATAGTCATTCACGACGCCGGCGCTCACTGCCGGGCGATGGGATATAATTACAATGGCAAGTTGCGCTGCGGAGAGGTTCTTTTTCGTCCCGACGGCTCCTATAAGCTCATCAGACGCCACGAAACCCCGCGGGACTACTTCGCCACCCTCGACTATCCGGGGCTTGTGTAAGTTTCAGGGAAACTTTCTCATGCCGGCGCGCGGACTTGGGGCGTTCAGGTGATATGACAACTTTTCACCGAACGCCTCAAGCCCGTCTATTGTGCGAAGCGATGTGTATTTTACCTGATTTCGCGCTTCGCGATTCCATTCCTTCATGCAAAGTTTTGGACAAACGCCTTTCATTAAACCCGCAAAAAGTTAGAGGTCTTTGCCACACAACTATAATAGTTTCTACTCACCCTTGTTTCGTCGGCGGGGTAATTCAATTCGGAATTGAGGCGGGGATAGTCATCACGTCGCAGATAAAGCTGGACTTGTCCGTAACGCTGCTTTAAGCTTTGCCTTCCCCTCTGGGGGCAATGTCATCAACCCAAGAGTCGTAACACCCTCACGGGGGAGCCTCTCCGCCCGCTGCGGCGGGCACTTCTCCATGGCGCTTCGCGCGGCTTTCAGCCAGGAGAGGCAAGGAAGAACGGCATG
>JAUNBY010000288.1:2261-4176 GCA_030526935.1 Clostridia bacterium | reverse complement strand
GGACGAGAGGCTTGCAAAACGCGCACCGATGCTTTATGATACTTTTTGGAGAGATATAGCTTAAAGGTTGTGAGCGGATTGGGCAAGTACCAGCGGATGGATAAACATAAGATGGCGCTCATGAACAAACGCAATGTAATGAATTGCATCGCGGAATACGGGCCGATTAACCGGGCAGCCATCGCCAAAAAGGTTGAACTGAGCGTTCCCGCCATAATGGAGATCGCGCAGGAACTTATACAGCAGGGAATGGTTGTGTCGGCCAAAATGCCCGGAAAGCTCAGCGGCAAGCCCCTCGAACAGTTCTCCATATGCGGAGACCATTTCCGATATGTGGGCGTTGACGTGGGACGCGTAACGACGAGGTTCGCGCTGGTTGGACTTGATCACGGCGTTCTGGGCAAACTCAAATTCCCCACCATTCAAGTTGAAAATGAAAGCGGGTTTGTCGACAGGATATGTCAGGGCATACACAGGGTGATTGACGAGTCCGGCGTCGACAAGGCGACGGTCGCGGGAGTGTGCGTCACCATGCCCGGACTCATTGAACACGATACGGGATGGGTGATATTCTCTCCCAATTTCGGCTGGAAGGACATTCCGCTCAAACAGTGGATCGCGCAGCGACTGCCGTATCCGGTGAGGGTTGAAAGCGCCAACCGCGCTCAGGTCATATATGAAATATCAACCCATAAGGGAGATCAGGATCGCACAGTGTTCTGCGTGGGACTCGGCTATGGAATAGGCGGGGGGTTTTACTACAAGGGGCAATTGTATTACGGCGCGAGCGGCACAAGTTGTGAAATAGGCCATATGCGCGTTGCGAATCATTCCGACGAGCCGTGCAGTTGCGGCAATACGGGCTGCCTCGAAGCCGAGGCTTCCGGAGCCGCGCTTGCGCGCAAGGCTCAACGCGCCGTGCGCGAAGGAAGACAAACCGCGCTTCGCGATATGTGCGAGGGAGACCCGGATAGGATAACGGCTCGATGGGTGTTCGACGCCGCCGAAGAAAACGACGAATTTTGCAGGGCGCTGATCGATCAGTCCGCTCGCTACATCGGAAGCGCCCTCGCCACCACGATAAACCTGCTCGACCCCGATAAGATATACCTTTGCGGCGGACTGCTCAAAAACAAGGGGGATTTCTTTCAACGTATACTTAAATATACGGTGGAAATGCAGATGTATCAGGCCGGCAGAAAAGTGGAAATACTCACGGGATCGCTCGACGAATGGAACGTCGCCCTTGGCGCGACCCGGTTGTTCCCCTATTTTGGCGAGGATTTAAACGATTAACCGCTTAGTCGCAATAGACGCGTCAGAGTATTGTGCATTATGACTATTTTTAGTTGGAGCACTTGACAGCGCATCTTATTTCGGATATAATTATTATATCATAAGAGCTTAAGTTAGCTAACTTAAGCTAGCGATCCCTTAAGCCGCGAACAAAGGAGGAGTACCCGATGGATGCCGAAAAAAAGAACAACGCCCAGAGCAATGTCCCGGTACTTAAGAGGTTTTTTCTGCAATCCTATTCCAGCGCGGTGTGCGCCTGTATACTGCTGGTGGCGATATTTTCGATCTTCACCGACTCGTTTATGACATCCTACAACCTTTTCAACCTCTCGCGAACCATCGCCAGCTATGGCTTCATCGCGGCGGCGCAGCTTATGGTTGCGGTCATCGGCGGAATGAATCTGGCCGTAGGCGCGGTCGGCGGCCTTGCGACGGTGACGGTGGGCATACTGATGCAGGATATGGGAGTCGCGTCGTCAATTGCGGTAATCGCCGCGACGGGCGTGGGCATATTGTGCGGCCTGCTGAACGGATTTCTCATAACCCGGCTGAAGCTCGCTCCCTTCGTCATAACGCTGGCCATGCAATTCGTATATGACGGAATAAGCATGGGCATATC
>JAUNBY010000288.1:0-2251 GCA_030526935.1 Clostridia bacterium | reverse complement strand
CGAGGGCTTCGACGCGCTGGGCAGGGGACGGGTGTTTAACGGAACTCCTGTTTCGACCAGCCAGATGTTCGTGCTCTTTTTAGCGCTGGTATTGGTATTAATAGTGCTGTTCCGCTTCACGCGCTTTGGCAGAAACGTCCTCGCGGTCGGCGGAAACGAGAGCGCGGCCAGGCTGTCGGGCATAAACGCCGACAATGTGATAATTCTTTGCAACGTCCTTTCCTGTATGCTGGCGGCGATTGCGGCCATGCTTTGGACGTCGCGGACGGGAACGGCGTCGCCCACGACAGGTCAGGACTGGATGCTGTACTCCTTCGCGGTGGTCGCGATTGGCGGCATATCCCTCAACGGAGGCAAATTCACCGCGGTGGGCTTTTTATGCGGAGCGATGATACTAACAATGGTGCGCAACGGACTTACGATGATGAACGTCGATATTTACTTTGAAAAGGCTTTCATCGGAGCCGTTATACTGCTGGCGGTTTCGCTCGAGTCGCTTCGAAGCAGGGTCGCGCGACGCGTATCCTGATTTTTCACAGGGCATACCCGGTCGCCTCGTCGCGCCGGTTTGGACAACTATATTTTAAGGAGGCACTATCATGAAAAGAATCCTATCCCTTGTTCTTGCGCTGTTTATGCTTACCGGCGGCGTTGCCGCGTTTGCGGACAGCGAGGTAAGCGTGGACACCTCCGCCGCCCTGTCAAACCTCACCTGGGAATTCCAGCAGGATGAGTACAGGCTTTGCTGCTACTGGCCCGCGCCCGACGTATTCTTCGATACTTACGTACTGCAGGGGTTACAGGCTTTCGAGGCCGAATTCGGACAGACTGTCGCCTATCGCGTGGGCACTGAATGGACGCAGGACGTCGAGAACCAGAACGTCGAAGCGCTGGCCGCTCAGGGCTACGACCTGTTCTACATCTTCGGCGCCGACACCTCCGGAGCAAACGGCCTGTACAGGGAACTGTACGACGCGGGATGCGAAGTGCTCACCTACGCGGGACTCGTCGACGATCCCCAGGAAAGCGCGCTGACGCTTTGCTCCAACGTATACGTACAGGCTTACAACTCCGCCAAGCAGCTCATTGAGTCCATGGGCGGCGAGGGCACGATCATAAACGTGCTTGAAAACCTTAACGACGTCAATACCCTCAGGCGCAAGCAGGGCGTGGAAGACGCTGTCGCCGAGTACGAGAACGTATCCATCTGCCAGGAACTGGGAGACATCGCCGTGGACTCCGAGGGCTATGAAAAGTGCTCCGACGCCCTGGCCGCCAATCCCGGCGTCAGGGGCATAATCGCCACCGGCGGAACCGCTTCGCGCGGACTGGTCATGGCAATGGAGGACTATTACGCGACCAATCCCGGCGCCGAGCACATATTCTGTGCCACGATGGATCAGTCCGACGAGGTCATGAACGGCATAGCAAGCGGCATTGTCGATCACACCGTATCTCAGAACGGCTGGGGCATGGGCTATATCTGCCCGCTGATACTTATGTACCTCAAGGACGGCTGGGAGCCGATCAACTGGGGCGAGCATATCGACACGGGCTATGTCTTCATCAACATAGACAATATGGACAGCTGGCAAAGCGATATAGAGGCGCTTACGCAGCAGATACTTGGCACGATCGAGACCGACATACTCACGCTTCCCGCCTGATGTTAATCCGCCCGCGAACGCCTGCCGGGCGTTCGCGGGCGCCACTGTCCACCTACTGACGATGTATCGGAGGCCGACTATGCTGGAGCTTAAAAACATATACAAGTCCTTTCAGGGCGTCAAAGCGCTCAGAGGCGTATCGATTGCCTTTGGCGAGGGAGAGATACACGCCATACTCGGAGAAAACGGCGCGGGCAAGTCGACGCTGATGAAGATCATTTGCGGCATATATCAAGCCGATTCGGGCGATGTTATGCTGGACGGCCGCAAGCTTAGACTGCGGGGATACGCGGACGCCATCCGCAACCACATCAGCATCGTCAACCAGGAAATAAACCTCATTCCAAACAGCAGCATCGCCGAGAACATAGTTCTCGATAAGATGGATCAGTTCACCAAATTGGGATTTGTGGACTGGAACGCAATCAATAAAACGGCGGAAATCTACATGAATATGGTGGGGCTGTCCCTTCCGCCAAGGACGCCGGTTATAAACCTTTCGGCGGCTCACAAGCAACTGATACAGATAGCCAAGGCGCTAAGCGCCAACGCGAAGGTACTTATGCTGGACGAGCCTACATCCA
>JAUNBY010000287.1 GCA_030526935.1 Clostridia bacterium | reverse complement strand
GCGCTGGAATCCGTTCCGGTGGGGCAGATGGAGGCGGGATTGTGCGCGGGCATGAGCTATATGCAGACCATGCGGCGCATTGTGCTTCCGCAGGCGTTTCGCACGGCGTTTCCGCCCTTGTCCAACTCGCTTATCGCCATGGTGAAGGATACGTCGCTTGCCTCCAACATCACGGTGATGGAAATGTTCATGGCGACGCAGCGCATCGCCGCCCGCACATATGAGATGCTGCCGCTTTATTGCGAGGTGGGTCTGATCTATCTGTTGTTTTCAACGGTTTTGACAAAGCTTCAGCGCATCGGCGAAAAGCGCCTGTCCGCGTATGGCGAGCAAAAGGAGTAGCGTATGCTGGAAATCCGAAACATTCAAAAGCACTTTGGCGATACGGAAGTATTGAAGGACGTAAGCCTCACAGTGGAAAAGGGCGACGTTGTGGCGATCATAGGACCCAGCGGTTCGGGGAAGACGACGTTTTTGCGCTGCCTGAATTTTCTGGAAAGAGCGGACGGCGGCGAAATGATCTTTGACGGCGAGGCGTTTAACTTCGCGGGAATATCCGGGCGCGATATAGCGCGCGTGAGGCAAAAGACGGCGTTCGTGTTCCAAAGCTACAACCTTTTCCGCAACAAAACCGCCCTGCAAAACGTGACCGAGGGCCTGATCGTCGCGCGCAAGATTCCCCGCGAAAAAGCGGAGCAAACGGGAATGGACATGCTTAAAAAAGTTGGGCTGGCCGATAAAAGCGCCGCCTATCCCGCGCAACTGTCCGGAGGACAGCAGCAGCGGGTGGCAATCGCGCGGGCGCTGGCGACGAATCCCGAAATCATTTACTTCGACGAACCCACCTCCGCCCTCGACCCCGAACTTACCGGCGAAGTGCTCGGCGTCATGCGGGAACTGGCCCGCGAGGGCATGACCATGCTGGTCGTAACCCACGAAATGGGCTTTGCCCGAAACGTCTCCAACAAGGTCGTATTCATGGAACGCGGCGTGGTTGTGGAAACGGCCGGCGCGAGGGAATTTTTCGAATCGCCCCGCGAGGAGCGAACGCGCGAATTCATACGCCTGATCGGGGGGTGAAGTGCGACGGCGGGAACAGCCCGCATTCTGAGTAAACGGTTTATAAATTCACTATGCCCCATCGACAGCACGAATATGCCGTCGCGAGTCGCGACGGCATATTCGTCAATTCATTTTATCATTCGGCTTTTGGTTCGGCCGCGTTACGTCCCGCTATACGTCCGAAGGCGACGCATTCTCCGAGGTTACCGCCGCCGTTGTACATATCGGCGAACATGGCGCCCAGCTCGCCCGCGCTGTACAGGTGAGGTATGGGATCGCCGTTCACGTCGAGTATCTGCGCCTGTTCGTTGCGCTTGGGGCCGCCCTGTGTATTGAGCATGGTGGGGCCAAGTTCAAGGGCGTAGAAGGGGCCTTTTTCGACCGGAACGAGTCTATCGGCGGCGCGGCCGTACTGCACGTCCTCGCCGTTGGCGCAATAGCCGTTGTACTTCTCGACAGTCGCGCACAGCGTCTCGGCGTCGAGGTTGAGCTTTTCAGCCAATTCCTCGATCGTGTCCGCCTTTACTATCCAGCCTTTTTCAATTTCATCTACATTGCCCTCTGTCCAGTTTCTGGATACGGGGGCGGTCAGACGGGCGTTTTCGTCGAATATGTAGTATGCCGGAAGCGGAGTGGGCATTGATATCCAGCGTCCGCCGTAGTTGATTTTGCCGTGACGGGACGACGCGGTTTCATTCATGAAGCGTTCCGCGTTAGTGCCTACGAAAATGCCGTTGGTAAGGGTGAGGTTGCGCACACACGTATCCTGTCCCTCGGGCTGGAAGCCCCAGCTGAAGCCCGCGCTGTTGCTCATATGCCACAGATCCGCGCCGACCTCCATCGCCATCTTTATGCCGTCTCCGGTGTTGTAGCGCGCCGCTACTACGTAGACGTACGGCTGTTGCAGGAAGTTCTGGATCATTTCCTGATTAGCCTCAAATCCGCCTGTGCAAAGGACGACGCCGTTTTTCGCGCGGGCGTTGACTACGCGTCCGTCCTTCTCAAACTGAACGCCCAGTATGACCTTGCTCGCAGGATCCTGTATCAGATGAGTCGCTTCAGCCGAGTACAGCACGTCTATATCGCGGAGGTTCACGTTGTCCTGCAAAAGTTTGTAGAGCGTTCCCTGGAAAGACTGTCCGCCCACAATCCAGGTGTAAATGGATTCAGATCCCTCAAATTCCGGAAATTCCGGCCATGATTTGATCCAGAACTCCTCGTATTTCGCGCCCAGCGATTGCAGATAATCCGGGTTCTCCATACAGGCGTCCACGTAAGCTTCGATCATTGAATCGCTCGTGCTCTCGGTGAAAAGCCCTCGAAGAGCCGTGTAGTAGGCGACGGCCTTGTCGCGATCGTCGGGTCCCAATACGTCCTGACCGGCGAACTTGGAGTTGCCGCCCTCCTGACCTTTGGGCGCTTTTTCAAGCAGCAGCACGCTCGCTCCCGCATCGGCCGCGCTTATTGCGGAGGTCGCGCCCGCCGCGCCATATCCGGCTACGACCACGTCGTATGTCAGATCCCACGCTATGGTATCCTCATAAGCCACATCCGGCGAATAATCGGATACGGCGGCTACGCCCACGGGTATCGCGATTTCCGGCTTTTCGACTATGATTTGTTCTTCCTGGGAAGCCTCTTCAATCTCTATCCCGCTGGCCTGCGCGATGGCGTTGGCCGCAGCCGTCATAATGGCTTTGCTGGAAATGGTAGCTCCGGTAAATACGTCTACCTCCGCCGTCTGCGCCGCCACTATCGCCGCGGGTATTTCTTCCATAACCCGGGCTATGGCGTCTGTCGTCTCTGTCTGCGCCGTTACTACGACGCTTGTTATGCTCGTCTCGTCAAATGTCACCTCTACGCTCACGTCTCCGCTCGCGCCCTTTGTGGTCGCCTGATAGGTTCCCGGCGTGTAGCTCGCCTCGGCGAAAGCCGCGCCGAACGAGGTAAGGATAATCATCAGAGCGAGTATTGTCGATAGAATCCTTTTCACTATGGTATCCCCCTTTATTTTATTTATTTAATCCTATCATTACATTCGACTGTAGTGTCAAGCCTTATGAGGCGGATTATTGTAATTTTTATAATATTATTGCATTAATTGTGGCGATAATATGGGAAATAATCGAGCAAATCCGACCCGAATCCTTTCGTTTTTTATTTAACATTCAAGTGATATGTAGAGTTGCAATTATAATATATATCATATATAATTAATTGGGAGGTGAGATCAAATGCGTCTAAGGATCGGCGAATTCAGCCGTTTTACCGGATGCCCGGAGCAGACTTTGCGATATTACGGGGAGAAAGGCCTTCTTAACCCCTATCGCGATCCCAATAACGGCTACAGGTATTACACAAGCCTTAACCTGATAGAGCTTATGCAGACCAGGCTTTTCAGAAAGCTCGACGCGTCGATGGAAAACATAATCGGCATGCAATCGGGCGCGCGCGACGGCATTATGGAGATGTTTTCAAAACAGCGACTGATGCTGGAATCTCAGATCAATATACTCGAAAACAAACTCGAACGCTTAAGGCGCCTGGAGATGCGCTTTGACCATCAGGAACACGACGTTCACCCTCACAGCGTAGGCGGCGTATACAGGCTCATGCTCTCGGACGAGAGCGTAATGTCTCACCCCGCCACCGCCGGCATAGTAAGACAATGGATCGATTTCATGCCCTACAGCCACTTCACTATCATAATCCCACTCGAAAGCCTGAATAAAGCCAGCGAAATAATGGACTCACAATGGGGCATCGGCGTTATACAGCGCTACGAAAGCATGCTCCCCGAAAAGCCGCGCGAACCTGTTCGTTATTATAAAAAGACCCGCTGCGTCAAGGCGGGCATGTATCTTGAAAGCCCTTTTCATATAAAAAGAGAGGAGTTAAAGCCCTTTTACGACTATGTCGAGGCGGACTCCCTTAATTTTGCCGGAGACATGTACGGCGTGCTCGACTACGCCGATACCCTCAACAACCGTTTTTTCTTCTCCCTTCACGTAGAGATCTGTTGATCCGCCAACTCTTTGCTCGTCGAACGCTATACGCGTCTTTTCAATATATATCACCTTCACCTGCGTTTTCGTCGCATATTATCCTCGCGGAGAT
>JAUNBY010000286.1 GCA_030526935.1 Clostridia bacterium | reverse complement strand
ACGGTAAAAACGCTCCAGAAATACATGCAGTATAAGGGCTGCATTCAGGCGTTTAACCTCGATGGCGGCGCGTCGGCCGTGATGTATTATAAAAACGGCATCTACAGTAAACTTACCAGCAGCGGCGAACGCAGCCTTTACGATATAATCTACTTCGCTACGGCGGAGGGAATGCAGTCGGTGGAATAATGAACGAAAACGTGCTTTTCATCGTCAAAAATCTGTATGTGACAAAATACGGCCTCATAGTCATGGCCGGGGTTATGGCGGCGTGCGCGGCGAGCGTCGCGGCTTCTAACGCTAAAAGGCGCGCGTCATATGGCGACGTAATCTCCGCGTATATGCTTGGCGCGGTATTGTCCCTGGTGTTTTCGAGGCTGGTATATTGCCTGACGAATTATTATACGTATTTCGTCGAAGACGGAAATATCGCGCGCGTATTCGAATTATGGCGCGGAGGACACTCCATGACGGGCGTAATCATGGGAATGGCGCTCGCCATAGCCATATCATCCAGAATCAACGGCGTTAAGGCCATGGACGTCGCGGACTGCGTAGCTCCCGGATTTTGCGTGTTCGTCGCGTTCGCGAGGCTTGCCGACGCAGCGGCAGGCCAGGGATGGGGAAAGATCATTACGGCCGACTGGCTAAATGGCACGATATTCGCCGTGAGGGACATTTATGGCGATTTCAGATACTGTGTATGGCGCATGGAAGCTCTGGCTGCTCTGGCGATTCTCTTCGTAGCCGTGTATACGCTCGTTTGGGGACGGCGCGCGCGCGCGGAGACCGCGACGCGCGTACTGGCGCTTTATTCGGCGTTTCAGATAGTGTTTGAGAGCATGAGGGAGGATAGCGTGCTTAAGATCGAGTTTTTTCGAATATCGCAGATATTCTCGTTGCTTTCGCTCATCGCGCTTTTCGCCGTATACGCCTTTCTCGCCTGTCGCATGGGAGATTCGCGCGGCGCGGCGCTGGCCTCGGTCGCGCTCCTGGGCGGAATTGCGCTGGCCGTCCAGATGGAATTCAGCGTAGACGGCGAAGGGAATCTTGAGATAAAGTATATGGCGATGCTCGCCGGAAGCCTCATGGTCATGCTTTCTTCTTTGATTATGAGGCGCAGGTGGTTGACGCTTCGAAAAAAGGCTCGCGCGCGAAAGCGTAAAGAGGTTCGCGCGACGGGAAATGTCGCGGCTTAGGAGTGTGGATAATGAAAAGAGTTCTATTGCTCGTCGCGCTGGCGCTGCTGTTTTTATCATGCGCGCGGGCGGACGAACAGGTGTCCGCCGTACAGACGCGGCTTAAGACGCTCGGTTTGTACGAGGGCGAGGTCGACGGCATATATGGAGACGGGACTAAGTATGCCGTCGAAAGGCTCGTCGCGTATTTGCGCGCATTCGGGCAGGAACTTACGCCCCAGGACGCCATACAGTCGCTGTTGAAAGGCGAGGTTTCTCCATACGCGGCGAACGCTCGCAAAGGCGACGCCAGCGAAACCGTAATAAGGATTCAGCGCCGGCTCGCGGATCTGGGCTATCTTCCGTTCAAAGCTGACGGTTCCTTTGGCGAAAACACGCTCAGAGCGCTCAGGATATTCCAGTATTATTCGCAAATTGAGCCTACGGGCGAAGCCGACCGCGAGACGCAGTTGACCCTTTTCTCAGACCGGGCTTATGAAGCCGCTTATAAGGCGCTCAAAAACGGCGACAGGGGCGATGAAGTCGAACGGCTTCAGCAGAGGCTCGCGCTTCTGGGCTTTTTTACCGGCGATATAGACCGGCAGTACGGTCAGGCGACGGTTCAGGGTGTAAAGGCGTTTCAAACGTATGTACTGTCGTCGGGCGCGTATTCGCTCGACAACAGGCTCGCGGCGCTGGATGGAATGGCCGACTCGCTTACGCAGCAGCTTCTTTTCAGCGAGGATTTCAACGTCGCGCGAACGTCGCTCGTCAGGGGAGACTCGGGTCAGGAGGTGTACAGGCTGCAAAGGCGGCTCGCGGCGCTTGGCTATCTGGCCGATGAAGCCGACGGCGGATACGGCGACAGAACCGAAGCGGCGGTCGCGGAGTTTAAAAAGGCCGTGTCGATAAAGGGCGTCGAAGGCGCGGACGTCGAAACGCAGAAGGCCATGTACTCCGCGTCCGCGCCGGAAGCCGTGAAGCCCTACCGTGTCGAAATCGACATATCTCAACAGAAGCTCTTCGTTTACGCGAAAGACGATTCGGGGGAATATACGAAGCTCGTGAGCACCATGGCCTGCTCGACCGGACCCGACGCCGTGCCGGGCGAATACCGGCTTCTGACGCGCCCGGCGAGAAAGCTGCAAAAGCGCGGGAACGATTACCTGAGATACGTATATCAGCTTGATTTGAACCTGACGATCTCGTCCATACCCTATTACGACGAGGATTCCTTCGATAAAAAAAGGCTCGACAGCCTCGGAAGCCCCATGGACGAGGGCGGCGTGATGCTTAGCCTGCAAAACGCGCGGCTCATCTGGGAAAAGTGCCCGGCCAGGACGACGGTTGCGATAGTGGAATGACGCGAGTTTTCGGCGGCTTGTCAGTTCAAACGTTTTACGTCTGACGCCCTGAACGACGTAAAAAAATAGATGAGAAGTTTACCTCGCCGCGGGGTAGAAATATATTCCGCTTTGTGCTACAATATATGTAAACATATCGCGGGAAGGTATAATATGCGTAATTTTGAATATCCGCGTTCGCGCCCGGAATATGCCTTGTCTTCCGGCGCAACAATTGAAGCGGAAAAGCGTTATGACGGGGAATAATACGCGCGCATGCAAGCCTGCGTTGATTATAGGCGCGGGATGTACAGGACGGGGCTTCATTGCAAGAATGCTCGCAATGGACGGCTATAGCGTATGTTTTGTGGATAAATCCCGTGAATTGATTCGCGCGCTGCGCCGGGAAGGCGCTTTTTCCATAGCCATCGGCAAGAAAAGAGAGCTTTTCAGAATCGACGAATATCAGACTTTTTTACCATCGGATGAGGGCGCGCTGCTTACCGCCGCTGACGCTCCATATATTTTTATAAGCGTAGGCGTTAAGAATCTTCCCGAATTGAAGGATTTTCTCGTCGCTGTGTGCGAATTGCGCGATCCGTCCTCGTTGCGCGTTGTTGTATGCGAAAATGGCGTCGATCCCGCCTCCGCGTTGCGTAATGTACTGCTGGGGACGGTTGCGCAGCGCATATCCATTTCGCAATGCGCGATTTTCTGTACGACGGTTACCGATGGAACACAACTCGGTATACTCTCCGAGGATTATTCGCATGTTCCCTATGATGCGGACGCGGGCGCCTTTCCCATAGAATGCGCGGGTTTTGAGCCGGTTCAAAAGTTTGTCGATCTAATGCGTAGAAAAATTTATACTTATAATTGCCTGAGCGCATGTATAGCTTACCTGGGATATGAAAGGGGCTACGTCTGTTACGCGGACGCGGCTAACGACGCGGAACTCAAACCCATATATGAAGAAATGACGGACGCGCTCGACGCGGCTCTTAGCTTGGAGTTAAACATTCCCACAGATGAACAGAAAGCGTTTTCCCGAAGAGCTATGGACAAGTTTTCCAATCCCGACATAGCCGACACCATTTGGAAAAACGCGCGGGACGCCCGGCGAAAGATTTCTCCCGGCGAGCGCCTGATGGGGCCAATGGCGATTTTTCTAAGCCAGAAGCGCGACATCGATATTCTTTGCCGCGTGATCGCCTGCGCGATTGATTACATGGAGCGCGAGGAGGAAACGCCGCAGGGCGAGGGCATCGACCTGTTTTTACAGATGAACGGCATGTCCCGCGACAGTCAAATAGCGCTTCTTGTTAAGCGCCACTATGAGGAACTGACCGGGCGTTCATGTAAATGACAGATATACCGCCGCTTGCCTGCGACGCTCCTGCGCGGTTATATTATTGTGCGATTTGATTCATCCATGCCTCGTACATATCGCACAGTTCGTTTTCTAACCGTTCCTTTTCCGGATCCGTTATTCGCGCGGCCGAATCGCTTTCATACCAGTCGCATATGGCTCGAAGCCCTTTTTCAAGCGTCCACTCGCAAACAAAGGAAGGAACGTGTTCGCGGATTTTCGCGTTGTCGAACAGCCCGCAGTAAGTCTTTTCATAAAGTAAATGATCAAACAGTCCGGGATTCGCTCT
>JAUNBY010000285.1 GCA_030526935.1 Clostridia bacterium | reverse complement strand
AAAAACCTCTGCGGGTTTTATTCCGCAGAGGTTTTCGATTCTAAATCACATCACGCGCAATTTCCGCGCATCAGGAAATCGATGAGTCTTACCGTGTCTTCGTTATCGGAGAGCTTCACCTCAACGTTGTCGATCCTGTTGGGCATCGCCTTCCACAGGGACTTCACGAATGTACCTTTATCGCTCCAGTCGCACTGTGTTCCGTCGGGAAGTACTATGCCGACTTTTCCCTTGCACGAGTCCAGTTCTTTAAAAAGGTTCTCCGGTTTTTCGATATTATACAGTTTCATAATTCTTTCTCCTTCCACACACTCACACTATCAGCGGGAACATTATTCCTCGTCTTCCCTGACGAATCCCGCTATGGCCTTGATAAAGGATTTCTGCTCCTTGTCGGGCATATCTCCCGTGTCGATAGCAAGGCCGTTTTTGTCCTGGTACATCATCGCCAGTACTCCAAGTGTCGATTTCGGATCCGCACAATAGCTTCCGGCTCTGAGGTACATCTCATAGGGGAACTGATTGCAGGCCTTGCTCAACCTCTCGGCGTCATGGATGGTATCGACGATTACTCTTACAGTCATAATTCATCCCTCCTCGGTTATGACCTTTGTTCCGGGAATCTTTCCCTGAGAACAAGGGCATTATAAACCCGCCGCCTCCCAATGTCATTACTAAGCGATTGCCGGACGGTAAATATTGCAATTTATTACGTTAAGAGCAAAAGAAGGAATTATTCCGCGACTGTCGAGTATACTGTTTTGAGGTGAGCAATTTGCACATTCTGACGCCTGATGACACCCTCGATTCCCTCTCCGCCGCCTACGGCGTACCCGCCTGTATGATAATGAGGAGCAATCGCCTTTACAGCCCCGCCTGGCTGGTCCCCGGTCGCGAAATCGATATCCCGGGAGGCGATTACTGCTTAAATTGCGATTTTCCCTGTCCCGTCGGAGGAATTATGACGCCCGCAAGAATTTCGCGGGAGGAGGTAAGTTGAGTACAGGTGTCCAAACCGCATTCCAAGGTGGGATCAAATGCGCTCCCCTACGCGTGGCTTCGTTATTCTGATATGCCATGCGCATAACCCCTTTGAATCAGTACGGCGTCCTTTGTACATTCGCCAGTTGTCAGCGATACTTGCGCATCGCGCATTTACACCGCGACCCAGAATTGCGTCAGCCCTCCCGGGACGCTTTGCGCGCCATATTCGCCGCCATGCGCTATCACCAGGTGCTTAACTATCGCAAGTCCCAGTCCGGAGCCTTCCTTGCTGTCCTTCGCGGTTTCAATGCGGTGGAATCTGTCCCAAACGGAATCCAGGTGTTCGGGAGGTATCCCCCGTCCGTTATCGGTAACGCGCATAACTGACCGGCCTGATTCGCGCTTAAGTTCAAGCTTTACAAATCTATCGTCTCCCGATTCGCGGTGGTACTTCATGGCGTTTTCCAACAGGTTTGACAGTATTACAAGCAGCATGGTTTCATCGCCGTTTACGAACAGTTCCGGCTCGATATCGCTTTGAAGCTCAATGCCGCGATCACTGGCTATTTCGCGTTGCTGCTCGCAAGCTATATCGCACAATTCGCTCAGGTTGACGTTTTCGAGATTGAGCTTCATTTTTCCGCTATCCGCGCGGGCTATGATCAAGAGCTTGTTGACAAGCTCTATCATGCGCTTCGTCTGCTCCTGGCAAGCGTCTATGCTCGCAACCGCCGCTTCATGGTCGTCCGGACGCGAAAGCGCGTATTCTAGATTTGACATCATAATTCCAAGCGGCGTGCGCAGTTCATGCGATACGTCGGAAGTGAACCGCCTCTCCATGGCGAAAGACGTATCCACCCGTTTAATCATTTCATTTATATTGTCGGCAAGCTCGTTGAATTCCACCGCAGCTCTTTTAAGCTCCACGCGCTGCCCTGACTTTCCCGGCTTTATGGCGTTGAGGGTGTCGTTTATCTTATATAGAGGCCAAAACGCGTATTTTGCTATGATGAAACTCACCGTGGTTAACACGCAGACAAATCCCGCAAATAATATGGCGGCCGTTATGAAAAGCCTCGTCATATTCGCGTTTATCTCGTTCATCGAATACACGGCTCTGACGATTAGGCTTGGTTCGTCGCTCACGATATCGAGGACAATCCATCCGTCGGTCACGCGCATGGAATTCAACTCTATATCGGTATCCGTATCAAAAAGCGCGGGCGCCCTTCCCGCTACCATCGCCTTATTCATGTCGATAATCATAACCGTCACCGAGTCGCGGTAATATTCTATATCGTCGTCTATAGACAACCTGCCGTTGCCGTCGTACTCCACCTCATCCGCCGCGTCGCGGGCGGCGTCTTCTACGCGGGAGTACGCCCGCGAGATTTCAATATTATACGACTGCCCGAGAAGCAGCGCCATCGCCCCCAGCATACATATCGATGTGAACGCGCATATCCAAAACACCAGGCGCGATTTTACAGAGCGGCCAATCAACTTTCGTGCAGCGAATATCCCACGCCGCGCACCGTCCTTATCTGACCCTGGGCGTCGCCGAGCTTCTTTCTCAGCGAGCGTATATATACGTCCACGATATTGGACGTTATGTCGTATTCACCGCGCCATACGTTATCCTCGATCTGAGCGCGTGTCAAAACCGCGTCGCGGTTGAGCATAAGCATGTTCAAGACATCGAATTCTCGCTTTGAAAGCGTTATCTCGGCGTCTTTCACGTAAGCCTTGCGCATTTTGATGTCAATCGATATATCGCCGACCTTCATATCATTGCTGGCCGAGCCTGATTTGCGCCTGAGAAGCGCGCGCAGCCTGGCCATCAATTCCTCATACGCAAAGGGCTTGCACAGGTAGTCGTCAGCGCCCGCGTCGAGACCGTCCACGCGGGAGTTGACGTCGCCCAGAGCCGTCAAGAGCATCACAGGCGTCGTATTTCCAGCCTGCCTCAAGCGCCTCAGAAGCGTCAGCCCGTCTACCCCCGGAAGCATTATATCCATTACTATGGCATCGTAATGTCCCAGTAGTATATAATCGCCGGCCTCAAGCCCGTCGTATACGGTGTCAACCTTAATGCCTTCTTCCTTGAGCCTTTTGACGATGACTCCGGCAAGCCTTTTTTCATCCTCGACCAATAATATATACATTATAATACCTCCGTTCGACGCGGTTTCAGTATAGTTTGCGAAGATGAATATCCGATGAAAATTTCCTTTTTTCATCATGCTTTCATTTTAGCAGTTTATACTCACATCATCAACCGCGATACGCGGCCGAAAGGAGTAATTAATATGAAAAAAGTTGTTTTGTTCATGCTCGCCGCCTTAATGACAATGGGTCTGGCATTTGCGGAGGTCTCGTTTGTAGACGAAGCTTACGAAGCCTATGAGGAAGCTCTGTTCGTAAACGTCACGCCAAACGATTACGCGCTGTCGGTCTGCCAGGAGCTCTATGATTATTCCGTCCGAATCGACGCGGTGGAACTCACCGTAGACGAAGCCGTCGCCGCCAACAGCGCGTCCAGAGAACTTCTCAGGTCTATCGACAAGGATTGCGACCTTATCGACAGGGATCTGGATTACTGCGAGGATTCAATCGAAGCCTCTCAACGCTCCGGAGCCATAGACCTCGCGATGTTCAGACTCCTTGATGACGAGCTTGAGCGCCTGGATAACCGTCTGGACAGGATAGACGATACGCTGGAATACTACTTCAACTACGACGACTGATATAATAGCGAGGAGAGTTTTTATGAAGAGCATAGCGAAAATCGCGGTTTCACTGATTGTCCTCTCGATAATGTTAATGCCCGTAGCATACGCCCTGAGCGTGTATGACGTGGAATATGATCACGACGACAGAACCGTTGAGTTTGAATTTGACAGGCGCGTCAGGTATAAAAGCACCAAGGTTGTCATAACCGATACCGTGACCGGCAAGAAAGTATCTTCCAGTATAAGGAAAAAGGACAACGACGACATAAAGGTCAGGGTATCAAAGCGCCTTACGCAGGGAAGAACCTACCGCTATAAGATCACCAACGTCTCCCTCCGATCCGCCCGTAACTGGCAAACTCTTACCGGAACTTTCGTGGCCTGGGACGATTGACGGCACGACGGGATGTTCGCGAAAGGTATTAGATGGGCTGTCCTGAAAACCAGCCCAAGTAGCAAAAGAA
>JAUNBY010000284.1 GCA_030526935.1 Clostridia bacterium | reverse complement strand
GACGGGCGCCCCGCCGGGCGAAGCGCGCCAGGAAGGTCGCGTCCGTCGGGTGCGCCCGCCGCGCGTCGCGCCGCGCGAGACGAGGAATACGACGATCAATCGACGAGGAGTTTCGCCCGCAAGGGCTTTAGCAGGGTGGACAGCCTCGACGCCGTGGACGAGCCGACGCAGCAATATAAGCCCATAACCATAGGCTACGACGTAAACAGCGAAAGAAGGCGCGCCGGGCGCAGGGAATACGGCGGCGACGAGAAGCCCGCCCGCCGCGGCGCCATACGCCGCAGGCCGGAGTACGACGAGGAGGAATATTACGAGGAGATAGAGGAATACGAGGATTACGAGGAAGAGGAAGATTACGAGCCGGAAGTCTACGAGGAACCCGTATCCATCGCCAAGGGCATTCTGAAGATATTCAGGGGGATACTGGTCGCGGCGCTTGTGGTGCTGATAATCGTAATCGCCCTGAGGGAAGTTGAATCGTCGGGCGCCATATCGCTCGACTTCGTGAGAAACGCCTTCGGGGGGACGCATTTCGCGCAAACCGTATTCCCCGCGCCCGAATCCACTCCCCTTCCCGAAATCTCGACGACGCCGCTTCCCGAAGCGACGGAATCGGTTTTGATACCCGAGGTCGCGCAAGCCGAGGTCGAACCGGCGCTGGCCGAGCCCGCGAGCGAAATCGAAGCGCCCCTTCCCACCGCCGAAACGCGCCAGATAGCGCAAGCTTCCCCCGACGCGTCGCCGGACGCGTCGCCGTCGCCCGACGCGCAACCGTCGCCCTATATGCAACCATCGCAAGACGCGCAACCGGAACAGACGCCCGCGCAATCGCCGCAGGTATCGACAAACGCGGCCAATGTATACGAGCTGGACGAGTCGGAACTCGACTTTACCGCGACCGGCGACGATGAATACGTCAACGCCGTGGAGCCCGCGGTAGCCCCAATAGGAACCATAGCTCCCTTTTCCGACGCCGACGAGGCTTTCGCACAGGCGCAAATGGACAACTGAGCAAATGTAGGAGGACTATAGATGAAATATATAGTATCGCTTGATCAGGGCACTACCAGCTCGCGCGCGGTGATCTTCGACGAGAACGGTCAGCAGGTAACTTCCCACTCGATAGAATTCGAACAGATATATCCCCATCCCGGCTGGGTGGAGCACGATCCGGGAGACATACTCTCAAGCCAGATAGATTCGCTCAAGATAGCCGTGGAAAAAGCGGGCGTATCGCCCGCGGACATAGCGGCGATAGGCATAACCAACCAGCGCGAGACGACCATCATGTGGGACAGGCAATCCGGCAATCCCATCTACAACGCCATCGTCTGGCAATGCCGCCGCACCGCCCCGCTTGTAGAGCGCCTGAAAGCCGACGGGCTTTCGAACGTCGTAAGGGACATAACGGGACTTATACCCGACGCCTATTTCTCCGCCACAAAGATACGCTGGCTTTTAGACAACGTGGACGGGGCGCGGGAGAGGGCCGAGAGGGGCGAGATGTGCTTCGGAACCGTGGACAGCTTCCTGGCTTACAACCTCACCGAGGAAAAAATTCACGTCACCGACGCCACGAACGCCTCCCGAACCATGCTTTTCAACATCCGCGAGCAGAAATGGGACGAGATGCTTCTGCGAACGATGAACATACCCGTGGAGATAATGCCCGAGGTTGTTGATACGTCCTGCGTCATAGGGACGCTTCGCCGCGACATACTTGGCCATCCCATACCCATAGCGGCGCTCGCGGGCGACCAGCACGCGGCGCTCTTCGGACAGGGCTGCACCTCTAGCGGCATGGTCAAAAACACCTATGGAACCGGCTGCTTCATGCTCATGAACACGGGGCGCAACCCGGTCAAGTCGCAAAACGGACTGCTTACGACGCTCGCCTGGCGCATCGACGGAAAAAGCGTGTACGCGCTGGAGGGGAGCGTGTTCATCGCGGGCGCGGTCATACAGTGGCTTCGCGACGAGGTGAAGCTCATATCCTCCGCCGCCGAGTCCGAGCAGCTTGCCCAGTCGGTCAAGGACAACGGCGGGGTGTATATAATCCCCGCTTTCACGGGACTTGGCGCGCCCTATTGGGACATGTACGCGCGCGGGACGATAGTGGGCCTTACGCGCGGCGCGGGGCGCGCGCATATAGTCCGCGCGGCGCTCGAGTCGATAGCCTTTCAAAATCGCGACGTGCTTGGCTGCATGTCGCGCGACAGCGGACTTAAGCCGGGTTCCATGAGGGTTGACGGCGGGGCCAGCGCCAACAACTTCCTTATGCAGTTCCAGGCCGACATAGCCGACATGGCCGTCGTGCGCCCGAAGATTATCGAGACAACGGCGCTGGGCGCGGCGATGTTCGCCGCGCGCGCGGTGGGGCTGTGGGACGACAGGCGCATAAGTTCCATCTGGGAGTCGCAGGCGGCGTTTGTGCCGCGAATGCCTACAAGCGAAAGGCAAAAGCTCATTCTGGACTGGCAAAAGGCCGTCGGCAGGTCGCTCAACTGGGAGAATCAGGAACAGCAATAGCGAGGAGGTCATATATGTTTGATTTTAATTTTTACGCTCCGACGCGCGTGGTTTTCGGACGCGGCGCGGAAAAGCAGGTCGGCCGGCTCGTGAGCGAGACGGGCTGCAAGAAGGTTCTCGTGCATTTCGGCTCCGGGAGCGTCCGCCGGACGGGGCTTCTCGAGCGCGTAGAACAATCCCTCAGGCAAAGCGGCGTAGATTTCGTCGAACTGGGCGGCGTCGTCCCGAACCCGAGGCTGGGTCTCGTTTGCGAGGGGATAGAACTCTGTAAGCGCGAGGGCGTGGATTTCATACTCGCCGTCGGCGGCGGAAGCGTCATCGACTCCTCGAAGGCCATAGGCTACGGCGTGGCCAACGAGGGCGACGTGTGGGATTTCTACGATTATACCAGAGAAGCCGAAGCTTGCCTTCCCATAGGCTGCGTACTCACGATCGCCGCAGCCGGAAGCGAGATGAGCGATTCTTCCGTCATCACGAAGGAGGAGGGGCTGATAAAGCGCGGCTATTCGAGCGACACCTGCCGCTGTAAATTCGCCATAATGAACCCCGAGCTTACAATGACGCTTCCCGACTATCAAACGCAGTCGGGCTGCGTGGACATACTCATGCACACTATGGAGCGCTATCTGGTCAGGGAGGACACCATGTCCCTCACCGACGGCATAGCCGAAGCCGTCATGCGCACCGTCATGGAAAACGCCCGCATACTCAAAACCCGTCCCGACGATTACGACGCCCGCGCCGAGGTCATGTGGGCGTCGAGCCTGTCTCACAACGGGCTAACCGGCTGCGGCGGCGACGGAGGCGACTGGGCGAGCCACAATATCGAGCACGAACTGGGCGGCCTGTTCGACGTGGCTCACGGCGCGGGACTGGCGGCGGTCTGGGGAAGCTGGGCGCGCTACGTATATAAAGCCCGCCCCGAGCGCTTCGCGAAGTTCGCCGTAAATGTAATGGGAGTAAGCCCCCTCGAAAACGACGGGGAAACCGCACTCGCGGGGATAAGGGCGATGGAGGATTTCTACCGCCAAATTGGAATGCCCACATCCCTGACCGAATTGGGCATATGCCCCACCGACGAACAAATGCGCGAAATGGCTGAAAAATGCTGCATACATGGAAAGCGCAGGGTCGGCTGCGTGATACCCCTTGACGCCGACGACGTGGAGAAAATATACCATATGGCCAGGTAAAGCGGTCGTTAACGGATGACGACAGGCACGGCGTGATTCGCGATTGTCAGGCGATTCACGCCTTTTTTGTTACTATTCACCCTTTGTATACGAGTATAGATAGGTTGACTGATGAGATCGTAACACATTGAGCTTTAGGTTTACCAGAGGGCGGCACATACAGGTCAACGGCGCAGCCTGTTTGATATACCGCGCCGCGCAACGGTTCCGGGCGCGCCAACCTCTCCGTCAGTGCTTCGCACTGCCACCTCTCCTTACAGGACAATGTCATCAACCCAAGCAAGTTAACCCCTCTGTCACGGAGCTTTGCGCGGTCTGAGGCCATCCGGGGGAACCTCTCCGTTAGTGTTATGCCCTGCTGCCGCGAGAGGAACCTCTCCGTCAGGGCTACGCCCTGCCACCTCTCCTTGGCGCTACGCGCGGCTTTCAGCCAGGAGAGGCGAACCTCTCCGTCAGGGCTTCGCCCTGCCA
>JAUNBY010000283.1 GCA_030526935.1 Clostridia bacterium | reverse complement strand
GGACGCAAAAAGAGGCGGAAAGATCGCCGTTGAGCGCTCGTGTCAACACGCTCTAATCCAATAAACGATAAATGCTTTTTAATTTTTTCAAGCCGGGGAAAATCCCCTTGACAGGCTCAAACGTTTAATTTATAATTATATGGTTGTCGCTATAATATCGACTTGTCCGCGCTTACAAAGCGCGGCGATTCAAGATATGAATATTATATTGAAGGGGTGTCTTTATTATGTTTCGTACTTATCAGCCTAAAAAACGTCAGCGTTCGAAGGTTCACGGTTTCCGCGCCCGCATGAAGACCAAGGCCGGCCGCCGCGTTCTCAAAGCCCGCCGTGATCGCGGTCGCAAGGTATTGTCCGCGTAAACGGCCTTGCTGGAAGGATCGACGCGCCCGCGGGCGAACCGGCACTGCTTTAGTCTTGGCCGCCGTTTCAGCCTTGGTCGCAACAAATACTATAAGATTGTCTACCGCCGTGGAAAGGCATATCCGGGGCGGTTGATGGTGCTTACCTATCTTAAGGACAAAAGGCTTAAGGTTGGCTTTTGCGTGTCCTCAAAGGTAGGTAAGGCTGTATTGAGGAACAGGTTCAGGCGATGGATGAAGGAAGATTTCAGGTTAATCAGAAATGAACTCAAGCCCGGAAGATATATCTTTACCGTGCGGGTTTGCGCCCGCGACGCCTGTCACGCGGACATGACCTCCCAGATGAAGAGCCTGATAAGCCGGGCGGGTCTGTGGGTTGACGCCAAATGAAACGGTTTATGCTTGCCGCGATCAGGTTCTACCGCCGCCGGATAAGCCCCCAGCTTCCCCCGTCATGCAGGTTTACGCCTACCTGCTCGGAATACGCCCTGGAGGCCATAGAGCGATATGGGGCGTTAAAGGGCGGGTGGATGGCATTTTTAAGGATATTGCGCTGCAATCCTTTTCATCCCGGAGGATACGACCCCGTACCCAGAAAATAACGACGGGCATAAGCCGCGTTTCGCTTATGCCGGCGCGTAATGGCGACTATATTGGCTTGGAGGATAGCAATGTTTTTTATTAGCGCCTTTCTTAAGGATGTGCTCGAGTTTCTGCACACCTTTATCGGTAACTACGGATGGTCCATAGTCGTGTTCACGCTTTTAATTCGACTGGTACTTCTGCCCCTCGACATAAAAAGCAAGAAATCCATGAAGCGCATGACCGATTTGCAGCCCAAACTGGCCGTGCTTCAGAAAAAATACGCCAACGACAAGGATAAGCTCAACCAGAAGATGAGCGAATTGTATCGCAAAGAACATGTAAACCCCATGTCGGGATGCTTTCCGATGCTGTTGTCGCTTCCGATACTGTTTTGCATGTTCGACGCCATGCGCGTACTGGCCAACGAATATATCGTTCAGATGATACTTGACATGAAAGACGGGGTTTTCAACCCCGACGCCATGCAAAGCTGGCTGTGGATTAAAAACGTGTTCATGCCGGATTCGTTTATGTCCACTATAGTTCCCGCCGTCGGGGATCAGTTGCAGAGCATTTCCGTCGTTGACGGAACGCTCCTCACTCAGGAGAACCTCGATATGGTCAGGGAATTCCTCACAACCGACGCCTACAGGGAAATAGCCGCAAGCTTCGGAGCGGACGGAAGCTACATCTATCAGGCTCCGGTTCTAATGTGGACTATAGCTATTCCATCTCAGTTCAACGGATATTTCCTCCTGCCTCTCCTGGCGGGCGTAAGCCAGTTCCTTTCCGCGTCGCTTCTCACCCCGCAGACAGCCGCCGTGAGCGATCAGCAGAAATCGACAAACAGCATGATGAAGTGGTTCTTCCCCATATTCTCCGTATGGATCTGCGCCACTTCCAACTCGGCCTTCTCCCTTTACTGGGTGGCGGTCAATTTAATTCAGATGATACAGCAGTATGTACTCAACAAGGTTCTTGATAAAAAGCCGACAGCTCTGCCCGAGGAGGTATCCAAGCCCTGATGAATACCATTGAAAAAAGCGGAAAGACGGTCGAGGATGCGCTTGAAGCCGGATTAAGAGAGCTTAATCTTTCCTCGTCCGACGTGGATATAGAGGTCCTTGAATACGGCAGCCCCGGAATATTCGGAATGTTCGGGAAGCTCGCCCGAGTAAGGCTCACCGTAAAAAAACAGGACGACGACTTCGATTTCGACATGCCTACCTTGTCGCTCGACCAGCAGGCTCCTTCTAAGCCCAAAGCAAAAGCCGCGGCCGACAAGCCGAAGCAGGAAAAAAAGCAAAAGCCCGAGGCCGCAAAGGCGGACAGGCAGCAAAAACCTGGGCGCGAAAAGGACAACAGGCAGGATAAGGCCGCGACGGACAAGCCGGTTCAGGACAAACCCGCTCAGAATAAAGCCGAAGCGGATGAAGTCGAAGCTCCGAAAGCGACGCGCGAGAAGCCAAAAGTCGAGAAGCGTTCGCAAAGCGAGCCGTCCGACATAAGCGCCAATTATAAGCCCGCGAGACCGAAGCGCGAGCGCCCGCCCAAGGCGCAATCCGAACGCGCGCACGGGCAGCGCGCGGAAAACTCTCCGCGCAAGCCCAAAGCGGCGGACGGCGAATCCGTTCATAACAGGCCGGTTGACACAACGCCCATGGAACCCATGACCATGGAGGATCTTCCGCCGGTTAATCCGGATGAATTGTCCGAAGACGCGAAAAAAGCGCATGAAGTTCTGTCACAACTCACGAAGCTCATGGGCGTGGACGTAGAAATAAGGCTTCGCGAAAAGGAAGGGCAATTGCTGATTCAGATGATGGGAGATACTCTGGGCGTGCTCATAGGCAGAAGGGGCGAAACGCTCGACGCGATTCAGTATCTTACCAGCCTTAAAGTCAACAAGGGGCGCGACGAGTATTTGCGCGTAACCCTTGATACCGAGCATTACCGCGCCAAGCGCGAGGAGGCGCTAAGGCGCCTTGCCGAGCGCATGGCCAATCGCGCGAGAAAGACCGGAAGGCGCGTGGCGTTGGAACCCATGAATCCTTATGAGCGCAGGGTGATGCACTCCGCTTTGCAGGACAATGAATATGTGCAGACGCATTCCGAGGGTGAAGACCCGTATCGCCGGGTGATAATAACGCTTAAATAAACGGAGGGACGAATGAAGCCGATCGAAATAGTCATTAGAATAGTCGCCGCTATATTGATCGGCACCGTCATAGGCGTCGAGCGCGAACGCAAGAACCGCCCCGCGGGCATGAGAACTCACGTGCTCGTATGTCTGGGATCGTGCATAATCGCGCTCATAGAGTGCAGCCTCAAAGCCGATATGCAAGGCGTTGACGCGGGGGGACTCACTTACACGATGGGCCGCATAACCGCGCAGGTAGTAAGCGGCATAGGTTTTCTTGGCGCGGGGACAATATTCACGGCCAGAAAGAAGATCGCGGGACTTACGACGGCGGCGTCGCTTTGGAACGTCGCCTGTCTTGGAATCGCGACGGGCTTCGGATATTACCTCATCGCCGGACTTGGCTGCGCTCTCGTCATGATAGTGCTTTTGATGATGCAGAAGATACTTCGGGTGAGCGTCAACAAGCGCGTTGAGATTCAGTTTGTCCATCGCGTGGAGACCATAGACTTCATAAACAAATACCTCGACGAAAAGGAAATAAAGGTGTTGGACGTCGACTTTCACGTGGAAACCCAGTCAAACGGCAACAACCTTTATACCAATATATACGAACTGGTTCTGCCAAAGAATCTGACCTATCGCGAAATAGTGATGACTCTTTCGGAAAACAGCAACGTCCGAAGCGTCAGGACTACAAATACCTGATAATACTAATTTATTATGTTGCGCGACGCGGCGGTTATGTGCTATAATGCTTAGAGTAGCTTACGATAATAAGATGGGTGGATGTGTGAGAGATTTTTCGTACCCGTCGCGTTCCCGCTTCGCGGTTGGAGCCGTGTCAGGGAATGCGCGCCGGGGCTTAAAAGATACAAACGCCGGTTCTCTTATTTGAGGAAGTTTTCCAGGACGCTACAATGGATTGGAGGCGTAACGAATGAGAAGCGACGACAGGACGTTTAACGGCGCTGAGGAGACTGCCCTTAAGCGTAATAGCGGCAAAGCGCGAAATGAGCAGGAGTACGACCATCTCGACGACGGGCAATATGAACGCGATTACGACGGCGACGACTACGACGACGCGTACGCCGAGCGGGGCTACATCGGTGCGGA
>JAUNBY010000007.1 GCA_030526935.1 Clostridia bacterium | reverse complement strand
AGGCTCGCCAGCAGCACGTCGCCAACCTCCAGCCCGCGCTTCTCCAGTATTCCCATAAGCCACAATTCGTCCTTGCCGCTTATTTTGAGGTTATCGCGCTGTATCTTTCCGGATAGTATTACCATCAGCGGCATAGGCTGCGTCTCAACCGCGACGCCCATCTCCTGTGACGTCGGAGGGCGACTCGTCGCCTTGGGAAATGCGGTTATCGTGCCATTTGACTCTACTATGGCGCATCCGAGTTCCTTCGGGTCGAGTACGCCCGCTATCCTCAAGCCCTCCAGGAGGTCGCTGAGTCCAAGGCACAATCGCCGCAATTCGTCAGCGTTTATAACTCCGTTTGAGACGATCACCGCCGGCTTGCCGGATACTATGGCTCGCAGCCTGTCAAAGCGCATACAAAGAACCGTTATTATGCTGTGCGTTATAAAAAGCGCCGCCACCGGCAGTATTCCATAGGCTATCGGCGTAGATACGTCCGACATTGGGGTTGAGACTATGTCGGCAATTATAAAGGCCATAGCCAGCTCATAGGGCTGATATTGACCCAACTGGTGCTTTCCCATGGCTCGAAGCGTCAGTGCCATTATGATATAGAGTATAAAGGCGCGAATGAATATAGTCAGCATAAATATCTCCCGTTTTTGTTTATTATGTTCTGTTATTCGCTTCGTATTCGCAAAATGCGAAATTACCATAATTGCCATTGACATTTATGCCTTTGGGTCGTTTCAAACTTCAGGGTATCCCATGTTTATATTCGGCTTGTTCTGGAAAAATGCCTGAAAAACGGAAAAGTGAATAAAAACATAACTTGACGGGAGTATGTACTCAGTGTTATTATACATAAAAATTTATATCGGATGATGCCCGCAGGAAAAAGCGACGACGCTTGCCGAAGGAGTAAAACTCTCAGGCGTTCCATATTTTGGAATAAGGACTGCGCGCGGACGACTCTCTGGAGAAGCCCGTTTAATCGGGTGCCGAAGGTGCAAGGCGTTATCGCCAAATCTCTCAGGCAAAAGGACAGAGGAAATGCTTCTCACAATGGCGTGGGGCGTTTATCTTGTGTTTTTATTGCGGAGATGGAGCGATGGCGTTCTGTTTCCGCAATATTTATTATTTCATGGGGGGATCGATCATGTGGGAAAGCTTTATTCAGGCGGTCACTAATATCAACAGCGCGATAAACAGCGTGGTGTGGGGCGTTCCTATGCTGGTTCTCATAATCGGCACGGGAATACTGATGACCTGTCTCACGGGTTTTTTCCAGCTTAGAAAAGCTAAGCACGTCACGCGCGAGACTTTCCTCGCGATATTCCGAAAAAAGAGCGGCGTTACAAAGAGCAGGGAAAAAACGGCCATATCACAGTTTCAGGCGCTTTCGACGGCGCTTGCGGCGACCATAGGAACGGGTAATATAGCTGGAGTCGCGACGGCCATTACCATCGGCGGCCCCGGCGCGGTGTTCTGGATGTGGCTTTCGGCGTTCTTCGGAATGATGACGAATTATTCGGAAAACGTGCTCGGTATCTACTACCGCAAGAAAAATGAAGCGGGCGAATGGTCCGGCGGCGCGATGTACTATTTGCAGGAGGGTCTCAAGGATAAGCCCGTTCTCGGCAAACTCGCCAAGCCTTTGGGTATACTGTTCGCCATATTCTGCGTAATGGCCAGCTTTGGAATTGGCAATATGTCGCAGATAAACTCGATTTCTTCCGCGATGTACTCAAACTTCTCAATACCCTCGGTTGTCACGGGAGTTGTGTTGGCTCTGATCGCGGCGCTGGTCATATTGGGCGGTATAAAGCGCATAGCGCAGGTAACGGAACGCCTTGTTCCGTTCATGGCCGTATTCTATATAATCGGCGCGCTAATAATATTCTTTATGAACTTCAGGCAGATACCCTATGTGTTCTCGAGCATTTTCAGGGACGCGTTCAACTTTACCTCCATAGCGGGCGGCGTCGGCGGCGTGGTCATAAAGAGAGCCGTAACCATGGGCTTCAAGCGCGGCGTGTTCTCGAACGAAGCCGGACTTGGTTCGTCTGTCATGGTGCACTCGGCCAGCAACGTCAAAGAACCGGTTAAGCAGGGTATGTGGGGAATATTCGAGGTTTTCTTTGATACAATCGTCGTGTGCACTCTGACCGCGTTCGTACTTCTCAGTTGCACCACAACAGGCGTCGTCTCGCTCGATGAGGCGCTTAGCCAGGTAACGCCGGAAACCCAGTATTTTGTAATCGCAAACGGCGGAGAATACGACGGGCAGGAAGTTCATCTGATAGACTCCGATGTCAACGAAGCAGTACGCGTATCCGCGCGCAGCACGGGCGAGACGCTTACCGCCGAGGCTAACGGACAGCAGTTCAGCGTGCCTACGCTCGCAAGCGAGGATAAGGGCGAGAACGATTATATCTACACAAATCTCATGACGTTAACCGGAACGGTAGCCACCGATTCAAGCGGCGCGGCGCTCTTGGACGACGAGGGAAATCCCATAATAGCGTCCGTGCAGATCGAGGAAGTCGAGGGCGTGTCGCTTGTGACATATGCCTTTGGCGAACGCTTTGGCCCCGTCGCCGGGAAACTCGTTTCAATCGCGGTGCTGCTTTTCGCGTTCTCTACGGTTCTCGGATGGTCGTTCTACGGAACAAAAGCGCTCGAATTCCTGTTTGGCACAAAGGCGACGGTCTACTATAAAATAATCTTCATTATATTCATCGTGATAGGCGCTACAATGAGCCTTGACCTCGCCTGGGATATATCGGACACGCTGAACGGACTCATGGCGCTTCCCAACCTCATAGGCGTCGTCGCGCTGTCGGGCGTGGTCGTCCGCATCACGCGCAACTACTCCAAGAGGCGTTTTAACGGAGAAGACATAGAACCCATGCTTTCGGCTTATGAGGATATACAAAAAGTACAGGCCGAGGCGCTGAAGCGCGACGGCGAGTAATTCCCGAACAATGATTAACCTCCGCGGGTCTCATGACCGCGGAGGTCTTTATATTACGCATCGGGCGCGCTTTGCCCGTTATGGATATATGATTATCTCGTGCGTGCCGCTAGCGTTGGGATTATTGCGCGCGGTGGCTTTTATAATGGCCGTCTGCTCCTGCTCTACCGCCAGAGCCGTTACCTTCCCCGACGACGAAACCTTTGCTATATCGGGCGTGAGGCTTTCCCAGATTACCGGGTTCTTTTTCTTTATCTTTGGTATGAGTACCGCGCTGAGTTTGGTCTTCTTGCCCGCCTTAAGCCTGGATGCCCCTTTTACGGTCACATCCGTGACCATTCTCGATATCTGTACGCGAGCCGACGCCGTTACGCTTTCCTGCCCCGATACCTTCGCCTTGACGATTACGGTTCCCTTTTTCTTCAAAGAGAGAAGTCCGTCGCTTGTGATAGTGGCGATTCTCTTGTTCGAAACCGACCATATTACATTTTGTTCGGCGGTCTCGGGATATACCTTTGCGGTAAACAGGATAAAGCCTTCGCTCAGGTCTACGCTCGAGCCAGAAGGGGTCAGTTCTATAGATATGGCCCTCGGCGTTATGGTCATTTCATGTTCGCCGTAAGCGCCGCTTGACGCGGTCGCCCGTATAGTCACGCTCGTCTTTTCATCCACGTCGCGAGCCGTCACCACGCCTTTATCCGTCACGCTCGCGCAGGCGCCGGAACTCGTCCATACCAGATTTTGATTGGACGCGTTTTGTGGGTTGATTATCGCGCTGAGCTTCGCGGTTTTGCCGGACATGAGCGTTTTGGCTCCGCTAAGCGTTACCGTGTCGACGTCGATAGCCGACGCGGTCGGGCATATGGCGAGTATAAGCGCCACAGCCAATGTCAATGACAGCAATCTGATTTTCATGACTGTTCCCTCCGTATTGTCTTAAGCTCTTCCTTGATCCTCGTAGACGATATTTCCGGTGTGCGCGGCAGATAGACGACCTCAACGCCCTGTTGTTCCAAAAAGTCGAACTTGCCTCGCCAATCGTCGCCCATGACGAAAACGTCGACCCTGTAAAGCAAGGCGTCCGAGCGCTTTTGCTCCCAGTTTTCCTCGGGTATTACCAAATCCACATAACGTATGGCTTCGAGAAGCTCTTTTCTGGTTTCGTATGAAAAATAGCACTGTTTGTTTTTCATATCCCTGTTGAACTCGTCGGTAGACAGACCTACGATAAGGTAATCTCCCAATGCCCTCGCGCGGCGCAGGAGATTTATATGTCCATAGTGTATAAGGTCGAATGTGCCATAGGTTATAACTCGCTTCATTTCCGCTTTCTCCCGCTCAATGCTTTTACGGTTGTTCCAATACGGGCCGTTAAACCCATCAAGGCCTCCCCATATGCGAGGCGGCCTTGATGGATTCTACTTTCTCGAATCAGTATATGATAAAAGGTCTGATTTCATCGAACAGATCGTCGCAATCGTCGTCGTATACTTCTAAGGTAATCGGTTTTGACAGATCGAGGCTGAAAATCCCAAGAACTGATTTGGCGTCCACCACATGACGCCCGGCTCGCAGATCCATGTCGTAGCTATGACGGTTGACGATATTCACAAAGTTTTTGACGTTTTCGGCTAGGCTTAGTTTTATATTGACCGTTCTCATTACGACCCCTCACTTCACTACCTTTAGCGCATAAGCGCCAAGCTGAATATAACTATAATATATCGCGCGCTATGCAAATAATCAAGTAGTTTTTGTATAAGATTCGACGATGCACCAGATTTTAAACTTGCCGCCCTTAAGCCGCGCGCTTTATCACTATATCGTCGTAAGGATTTAACTGTAATGCCATCGCCTTCCCGACGCGCAACAGCTCGAGAAGCGCGAGAAATACCGTTATAACCTCGTCGCGGCTCGGGGCGTCCTCGAAAAGCTCGTCAAAGCGCACTTCTCCAACTTTTATGCGCGACTGTATCCTCGTCATGCATTCGTGAACGGTGAATTTTTCGCGTTTTATTTCATTAGAACGTATTTCATCCAAAAGCTCGCGATCGCGCAGACGTCCGAGCACCCTCGCGAACGCCGCCGTAAGTCCCTCGAGCGTAAGTCCTGTCAATTCATATGTCTTCGGCGGCAGTGGGTATTCCTCGGGAAGCTTGGTTTTGAGGGCGCTTGCGTGCTGTTCCATTTCGCGCATAACGCCGGACAGTTCTTTGAATCTTTTATACTCCGTCAACTGCCTTACGAGCGTTTCCTCGAGTGATTCCTCGTAATAGTCCTCATCAAACGTCTCGACGGGAAGCAGGGATTTTGACTTTATCTCAAGAAGCGTAGCCGCCATCTGTAAAAATTCGCTCGCCTGATCCATATCCAATTCGCCCACGCCGGACATATAGCCTAAATATTGTTCGGTTATCTCGGAGACGAATATGTCCTCTATCGCGATACTTGCGCGGTTGATTAGCGTCAGCAGAAGATCCAGCGGCCCGTCGAACTGTTTAAGGGATACGTTGTACATGCTTCACCTCACGCGACCGCGAATAAAGCGCTGAAAAGCATCCCCGCGCCTTCGAACGCACCATTTACCACGAAGCTCAATCCCCTTGACAGCATACCCGTCAACGCCAGCAGGAGAACCAGCGCCTGACCTATCCTCTGAGCCTTTACGGGCGCGAAAAGCTGCCTTTTAAAAATCAGGTCGTTAAACAGGTGATAGCCGTCAAGCGGAGGTATCGGAAGGAGATTGAAGCACGCAAGGACGACGTTTGTCACGGCGAAGTTGACGAATACCTCAAATACATATCCCGCGACCGTTCCAAATACAGGCTCTATCAGAAACAGGCGCATATTCGCGGCATACAGGTACGCTTCACTCGGAAGCATCCTGTACCTTCTAAGCGAGGTCGATATGGTGAAATATCCATCCGCCGCATAGTTCTCGGGAGGTATCGCGCCGAGCGCCGCGCCGATAAAGGCCATGACTATGACGATTCCCACCGCGAATTGCAGTATGTTGGCGGTGATTCCTGCCATTGAAACGAGAAGGTCATCTCTGCGCGGTTTTTTAAAATTGTTCGGGTTGACCGGAACGGGCTTCGCCCAACCGACGCCAATGGCGATCATACTCAAAAATCCCATTGGATCGAGGTGCCTTAGAGGGTTGAGCGATACCCTCCCCATCCGCATGGCGGTAGGGTCTCCGCAGCGAAAGGCTACGTAGCCGTGCGCGGCCTCGTGCAGAGTCAGCGCGAGTATTATACCCGGCAGGCTTACCAGCATGTCTGTGAGGAATTCGACGACATTCAGTTCGCCTTGTAAAAAGCTTATAAGCATAAGTCCTCCAAACGCAGTGATCTTTCATTAACTTGACCGGCAAAGAGCATTATAGTATAATGCTATGAGTTAAGCCTTGGACTTGGCCTGGCGCAGGTCATTGCGCGAGCCATATTTTCTATAGTATAACGCTTCTTTGGGAGGTCTGCAACTATGAAAGCCGTTATAAATGGCAAAATTATTTCGACGAACGCCGTCCTTACAGGCAAGGCGGTCGTATTTGACAGACAGATTCGCGCGGTTATTGACGAAAGCGAACTTTCTTCGCGGCAATACGGCGACGTCGAGATAATCGACGCCGGGGGCATGTACGTTTCTCCGGGACTTATAGACGTGCATATACACGGCTATCTGGGTCGCGACGCCTCCGATGGCGACGACGCGGGTCTGAGAACGATGGCGGAGGGAATAGTTAAAAACGGAGTTACCGCTTGGCTTCCCACCACCATGACCGTATCCACGGAAGAACTCAACGCGGCTTTCGATTCGGTTCGGCGCGCGATGAAGGATAACCCGCGCGGCGCGAAGATATTGGGCGTAAACGCCGAAGGGCCGTTTATTAACGCCAAGTACAAGGGCGCTCAGTCAGAAAAGCATATACTGCCGCCCGATGCCTCGTTTATAAAGCGCAACCTCGACGTTATACGGCTTTTTACGATAGCTTGCGAGATTCCCGGAGCGATAGATGTTATAAAAGAACTGTCCCAAACAGGCGTCGCGATATCGCTTGGCCATACGGCGGCTACGTATGAGGAGGCCATGAACGCCATAGAAGCCGGAGCCGGGCACATAACGCATTTGTTCAACGCCATGACGCCCCTCAACCACAGAAAGCCCGGAGTGGTCACAGCGGCGCTCACGTCACCGGTTTACGCGGAGATCATCGCCGATTGCTTCCACGTCTCCCCCGCGCTGTTTGATATGGTTGCGAGGCTTAAGGGCGACAAACTCTTGCTCATAACCGACTCGACCAGAGCCGGGGGACTCGAAGACGGCGAGTATACCCTTGGCGGACAGCCAATATTCGTAAAGGGAGTCGAATGTCGCCTGGCGGATGGAACAATAGCTGGAAGCGTTTTGAAGCTCAATCACGCCGTTCGCAATTTCCTCGACAATACCAGCCTTCCGATAGAAACAGTCGTGCGAATGGCGAGCCTCAACCCCGCCAAATCCATAGGCGTCGATGATAAGAAAGGCTCCATAGAACCCGGAAAGGACGCGGACATAATAATAGTCGATGAACGCTTCAACGTAAAAAGAACGTATATTTCTGGAGAATTGTATTACAACAACGAGGAGAGTGAACCATGTTAAAGGTAATACCAGATCTTGACCTGGGATTCGCCCCCATGTCGGTGATATTCAGGGACTATCAGGCGGATCTCGCGGCGCGCAAATCAAACCATCTCGCCATATCGATACAGCGCGACAACGGGCAGGTGTCGCGCTTTGAAATGGATATATACCCCGAGGGAGAGGGGCATGATGAACAAACCCTCGCCCTCGTCGAAAGAATAGTCAAGTCCCTGATATGGATAAAGGGCGGTTGGAGGATAATCATAGGCGGAAGCCGGATGGTTTACGATCATATAAAAAAAACCTATTCAAAGGGCGGCGAGCGCCAGTTTGACAGCGACTTCATGACCGACGTATACGAGCGCGAGTTTACCGTAGAATACGCGGAATCAGTCTGCGACGTCCCCGCAACCAGCGAAACGTCCAAGCCCATCGGCCGCCATCTCGACGGATGCAGAATAGGCTTCGACGCCGGCGGGAGCGACCGCAAGGTCTCCGCGGTCATAGACGGCGAGGTCGTATACTCCGAGGAGGTCATATGGCACCCAAAGACGCAGTCCGATCCCCGTTATCACTACGACGGCATATTGGAATCGATGAAGACTGCGGCTTCTCATCTGCCGCGCGTAGACGCCATAGGCATAAGTTCCGCCGGCATCTATATCGATAACCGGATAATGAACGCCTCTTTATTCATAAAAGTCTCCAGGGATGACTTCGCCAGGCGCGTCAAGAATATGTACATCGACGTATGCCGCGAAATAGGCGACGTTCCCATGGAGGTGGCAAACGACGGCGACGTTACCGCTCTGGCGGGTGCGATGGATATAGAAGACGGAAACGTGCTCGGAATCGCGATGGGCACGAGCGAAGCGGGCGGATATGTTGACGCCAGCGGCAATATAACCGGGTGGCTGAACGAATTGGCGTTTGTACCGGTAGACGCGCAAAAAGGCGCTCCTGTGGATGACTGGTCATTCGATCATGGATGCGGAAGCAGATACTTTTCGCAGGAAGCGGTTATAAGGCTCGCCCCGAAAGCCGGAATAGAACTTGACGTAAACCTCACCCCCGCCGAAAAGCTCAAAGCGGTTCAGGCTCTCGACGTGGATACCGACGCGCGCGCCAGGGCCATATATCAGACTATAGGCGTCTATTTCGGATACGCCATAGCCTACTACGCCATGTTCTACGATATTCGCCATGTTTTGATAATGGGACGCGTAACGTCGGGCAAAGGCGGCGAAATAATCATAAGCGAAGCCAGAAAAGTCATCGACGCGGAGTTCCCGAATCTGAAGCATATAAATCTCATGATACCCGACGAAAAGAGCCGCCGCGTGGGGCAATCCGTCGCGGCAGCCAGCCTTCCGGCTCTTAACGGGTAACGCTTTTCCAACGCCCGCGCCGCGACATATGGCGCGAATTACAGGTTTTCAGCGCCATATGTCGCGGCTTGATTCAAAAAAGGGCTTTGCCAGGCTAACTATACGAGGAGTTTTGAAAGTGATTTGCTACGTTTCACAATACGCGGGATTTTGCTTCGGAGTGTCGCTCGCGGTAGACGCCGCGTATGAAAGCTATTCGTCTGGAGCGTGTATGCTTGGCGAAGTGGTTCACAATCCATCCGTCGTAAGGGATCTGGAATCCCGCGGTATGCGCAGGGTTTCAGATCCCGAGCAGATAAGACCGGGAGAAAAGGCCCTTATACGCGCACATGGAGTGGGCGAGGACGTGATAAACAGGCTTCGCGACCTTTCGATTCCAGTAATTGACAGGACATGTCCGAAGGTAAAAAGGATACACGACATAGTAAGGCGGGCGACGGCGTCGGGCAATCGCGTCGTAATCGCCGGAAACCGTTCTCATCCCGAAGTGATAGGCACAATGGGATGGTGCGCCGGCGCGGTCGTTTTAGAAACCACATCCGACGCCCAGGAGTACGCCGAAGCCCACTCAAGCGAAGGCGCGGAAATATGCCTCGTTTCTCAGACCACGTTCAACAAGAAGAAATACGGGGAAATACGCGATATATTGGAGGCGGGAGGAGTAAAGCTCATATACCACGACACCATATGCCTCGACACCTCCGACCGTCAGCGCGAAACCTCCGAATACTCCAAAAAGGTCGATTGCGTAATTATCGTCGGGGGAATGAACAGTTCAAATTCCACGAAACTTTATGAAATCGCCCGTTCAAATTGCAAGGCCATGCACGTGGAATCCGCCTACGGCATGGACATAGGCGAAGTCGTCCGCCTGAACGCAGTATTTATCACCGGAGGCGCTTCTACGCCCATAGAGAACGTCGCGCTGGCGGTAGATACGCTTAAAAACGCGTGCCGCGAGGCGGGCGTGCCTTTTGAACTATACGCGCAGGGGCGAGCCGCGCTTTTTTTCGAGCCGGTCGCCCTGCGATAAACCCGTTTACGCCTCCACAAACCATATCCCTTCGTCGTCAAACAGATATATTTCGCGGCTTTGCTCCCCGGCTGACACGCGCGCGGTATAGCGTATGCCGCATCCCCCCGCCTTCAGCGAAGGCGCGCGGCGAACGTCCGTCACCTTATCTACTTTCACCCTTTCCCCATCCTCAAATTTGAACGACAACGGAGTCACCTTGCCGTCTATGCCATGATCGCATATGACGTCGACAAATCGCTTGCGCGAAGACGCTTTTCGTTCAGACATAATCATCTCTCCTCTGCTAAACCTTTACGGGAAACAATACCTCACAGGTGAAACTGCGCCGAGCCGATGTTGATGTGCTCGCCGAAGGAATCCGCGCGCTTGAACGCCTCGTTTATGAGAACCACTCCACGGCGAATCACTCCGTAGCCGAACCTCTGCCGCAGATTGTCTATGGTTTTATCCAGCGTTTCCAGCTTTTGTGTCTTCTCGATCCGACCCAGCATATCGATTTGAACCGGAACGGAATCCGGGACGAGAAGGGAACACTGTACACCCATTCCACGAAGCGGGAGCCAGGCGGAGAATTTTTCCATATACAGCGTCATCGCGAGGCGGGCTATGTCGTCGGTTATATTGGTGCTGACTTTTATGCGGCGCTGATGCGAATACCAGTCAAGCGACGGCTTTCTCACCGCCACCGACACGAGTCCGCTTTTAAGCCCGGCTTTTCTGAGCCTGGAAGCGACGCTCTCGGCGAGCATGTATATAACGCACCTTACGTCGTCCATGGTTTCCATGTCCTTTGGAGGGGTTACCGAATTGCCAATGGATTTTTCCGCTACCGAATCGGTATAACGCATAACCGGCTGGTCGTCAAGGCCCATCGCGAAGGTCTTTAGCATAAGTCCGGCCTTTCCAATGCTCGCCCGCAAAAGCGCTTCGTCCGCGTTGGCGAGGTCGCCTACGGTTATGACGCCGATTTGCAGAAGCTTTTTCATGACGCTTCTTCCCACGAAAAGCATATTGGAAGCCGGGAGATTCCACACGCTGTTTTGATAGTTTTCCCGGCTTATAACCGTCGTAGCGTCGGGCTTTTTCATATCAGAACCGAGTTTTGCAAAGACCTTGTTGAAGCTTACGCCCACCGATACTGTGATTCCCAGTTCCTCTCTGACGCGACGGCGTATTTCGTCGGCTATGGCGCGACCCGTTTCGGCATCGGCGTTTTTTCCTGAAACGTCTATCCAGCACTCGTCAAGCCCGAAAGCCTCTACCCTGTCGCTGAAATCTACGTATATCTCGCGAAGCAGACGGGAAAAGCGCCTGTACATATCGTAGCGCGGCGCGACGACAACGAGATTGGGACATTTGCGCATCGCCTGCCATATGGCTTCGCCGGTTTTTACACCGTAGCGCTTGGCTTGCTGATTTTTGGTCAGAACTATGCCGTGCCTGGCTTCGGGGTCACCGCATACCGCGACGGGTTTATCGCGTATATCGGGATTGTACAGGCATTCGACGCTGGCGTAAAAGCTGTTGGCGTCCGAGTGCAGTATAACCCTGTCCATATCATACTTCGCGTACCGGAATCATGGACGCGTCAACCTTGCCGATCACAAGCCCCACGCACCTTATATCGTCGCCTTCGCTAAAGACTATATCCTTATAGCGCTTGTTGACAGACGCGAGCCTGTCGCCCTCGAACACCTTCACAAAGCCCTCTCCGTTTATCATGAATACTCCCGTTTTGCCTTTGTCTATGCTGTCGCATTTCATGACCAGCAACCTGTCCCCATCAAAATATTCCGGCTGCATACTGTCGCCATTGGCATGTATTATCATATCTGCCAGGCGGGTCTTTTCGGTGGAGTAAAGCTCGACCTCATCGTAGGAGTCGTCGTCGTTCAGGTAATCTCCAAACCCGGCTGACGCCGGCTGATAATACTCGTGAAGCTTTACGAAATTCGCCTTTCTGGTTTTTGAATAGCTTTTGAGGTTTACGACATTGCAAAGCGCCTGATTCCCCTCCCCTGCCCTTTCAATTTCAGAAAGCGCGGCTCTTTTTATAAACCTGCGCCCGGCGTCGCTAAAGGATCTGTAGGAATTGACGAGCCACTTCTCATCGGTATCGAGTCCTTCACCCTCGCGCGAAGCGTCATCCACCCCGAGAAGGTAGTCTGCCGATACGTCCAAATGGTCGCACAAAAGCCTTATGTAATCGACATTGGGGCGCCCGCAGTCGCATTCCCAATTGGTTATCGTATTATAGCTGACGCCCATCTTCTCGGCGAGCTGCTTTATGCTGAGTCCGGCGTTTATTCGAGCCTGACGGATGAGCTTACCGTTTTTAAATCTCATATGACCACCTCGGCTAAAGTATAGCACAGATTTTAATGTGCGTCAATAGCAAAATCACACTTTTTTATGTGTATTTATTTCCATTTTTATGGCTCCACGCCCGTTAAAAAGCCGCGTTTAACCAATAATCTATTTGACACGCTCACTCAAAACGGTTATAATAGCTTGTAAGCCGCTCGAGAGAGGCGTTATCAACATGCTTTGGCAGGCCTCAGGCTCGGCGAGTATTTGATAGGGAGGTGCATCGCGTGTACGCAGTCATACAGACCGGCGGCAAGCAGTACCGCGTAAAGCAGGGCGACGTAATTTTTGTTGAGAAGCTTAATGAGTCGGAAGGCGCGGAGGTTTCGTTCGACGTGTTGATGCTTGGCAAGGACGACGGCGTTGTCATCGGCAAGCCAGTCGTGGATTCCGCCAAGGTTACGGGCAAGGTACTGGGTCAGGTAAAGGGCGAGAAGATCGTCGTTTACAAGTATAAGTCCAAGAAGAACGAACGCAAAAAGCAGGGTCATCGCCAGCCTTACACGAAGATCGAGATCGAATCGATAGTCGGTTAATGATAAATATCGCATTTATCACGAAGGATTCGGCGCTTTGCGGATTTGTGATCGATGGCCATTCGGGCTACGCCCGCTCGGGCAAGGATATCGTATGCAGTGCGGTTTCGGCGCTGTCTCACATGGCTTATGTGGGCATAGAGCAGGTTTTAAAGCTTGAATGCGACGCTTCCGAAAGGGACGGTCACATGGAACTGACGACTTTGGATCATGAGAGGGCCTATGTTCCGCTAAAAATGCTGGAAATAGAGCTTAACGAGATCAAGAGACAGTTTCCTAACTACATAACTATCACCTATAGAGAACGGAGGGGACTATAATGCTAAAATTGAACCTTCAGCTCTTCGCGCATAAGAAGGGAATGGGTTCGTCGCGCAACGGTCGCGACAGCCAGTCGCAGCGTCTCGGCGTCAAGCGTGCGGACGGTCAGTTTGTTCTGGCCGGCAATATACTCGTTCGCCAGCGCGGCACAAAAATCCATCCCGGCCTCAACGTAGGCAGGGGCAGCGACGATACGCTGTTTGCGAAGATGGACGGAGTCGTGCGCTTCGAGCGCAAGGGAAAATTCAACAAGCAGGTAAGCATTTATCCTAAAACGGAAGCCGCGGCGCAGTAAGCGCAAATTTGGGATATATATCTCGCATGTAAGCCGTCTCGATTTTCTTCGAGGCGGTTTTTTCTTTATGCTTCCGCCGCGGATGAGGCTCGGTTTTTCGGGGCAAAATATCCTCGTCGCAAGACAATATTGTTCGGAGGTATTCAATAATGTCGAAAAACGAATTAAATCCCGATATCCGCTGCAATGTCGACAGCTGCGCCTTTCACTGTTCGGACGCGGACTGCTGTTCGCTGAAGTCAATCCACGTGGACGCATGTCCCGGCTGTTCCAGCGGCGATCCCAAAGACGAGAGCATGTGCGGCAGCTACAGGCATAAGTCCTGAAGCGACTGACGCATAAAAGGACTTCGAGAAAAGTCACACGACGCGACGCCGCCAAGCGTCGCGTTATCATTGGATTCAATGTTAAATTATCCAGCTGGCGACTGTAAGTGTAGGTTTTTAGCGCATTTTATGTTACAATTGACGCGTATGTTTATAATTATTCGGAGGCAGATATGACCATAGCCGGAATTGATATAGGTACCTCTGGAAGCAAAATCGCGGTATACGACGATAAGGGAACGGTTCTTTTCCGCAATTTTATGGATTACCCGCACGAACGCGATCAGTCGCAGCACGAAGTCAATCCGCGCGCGATTTGGGATTGCGCGCGCGATTTGATAAAATCCGCGGCGCAGGCGCTCGGAGGCCTGGACGCCATAGGCATAAGTTCCTTTGGCGAGAGCTTCATAATGCTCGACGAAGGCGATGAACCCATAGCCAACGCCATATTGTACACCGATCCCCGCGGCATTGAACAGGCCGCTCGCCTGTCGCGAATTCTTACACCCGAGCGTATAGCCGATATATCCGGCGTAACGCCACACAGTATGTACTCGCTGCCGAAACTGATGTGGGTTAAGGAAAACCGTCCGCAGGTATATAATAAAATCCGCCGCGTGCTCCTGATTGAAGACTACGTGGTCTATATGCTTACCGGTATAGCTCAGATTGATTATTCGCTCGCGACCCGCACTATGGCTCTCGATATAAACAAAAAGGAGTGGTCCGGCGAAATATTCGACGCCGCCGGAATCGACGCGTCGCTCATGTCAAAGCCGGTCGCGACGGGAACCGTCGCGGGAAAGGTCAAGCGATCCCTCGCCGGGCAACTGGGACTTGGCGAGAATACGCTCGTCGTCAACTGTTGCCACGACCAGGTAGCCGCCGCCGTCGGGGCGGGAGTGTTCGAATCGGGCATAGCCGTCGACGGAGCCGGCTCCACCGAATGCATCACCCCGGTTTTCGCCTATCCCGAGGACAAGTCGGGCTTTATAACAGGCAATTACGCCATCGTTCCATACGTCGTACCTGAAAGATATGTGTGCTACGCGTTTTTGTTCACCGGCGGAGCGCTCGTGAGCTGGTTCACTAAAAGGCTCGCGGGATACGCCGACAGCGAAGCTCAAAAGCGTCGCGTTCCGATATATCAGGTTCTCGAGGAGGGCATGAGGGACGAACCCACGGGAATACTCGCTCTTCCTCACTTCGCGGGGGCGGGAACCCCTCATATGGACGAGGGTGCCAAGGGCGCATATGTGGGACTCAGCGTGGATACGACGCTCAGCGACATGTACAAGGCGACGCTCGAGGGCGTAGCCTACGAGATGCGCCTTAATATGAAGATGCTCGAAAGCGCGGGAATGAGAATCGACAGACTCCACGCGACGGGAGGCGGCGCTAAGTCTTCAAAATGGCTGCAAATAAAGGCCGATATATTGGGTCGCGAAATCGTGTCGCTCGGAGACAGCGAAGCCGGAATAATCGGCGGCATTATGCTGACCGCCGTCGCCGTTGGCGCGTTTTCCGATTATAAGCAGGCTGCCGGGGTCTATATAAAAGAACAGGGTATCTACAAACCAAATCCGGCGACGTCCAAAAAATATGACGCATATTTTGAAAGATACGAAAAGCTCTACGACAGCGTAAGGCCGCTTGTGTAGCCCGGCTCATACAAAGCAAAACCACTAAAGAATTATGAAGGCTGGTTCAAGAATGCGCCAAATTGCCGCCGCGGTTTTCGCGATAATGCTCATCGTTTTACTGCCCGTCCAGGCTATTGCCGATAAAAAGGTTGTGGGCTATATCGACGTCTCTTCCGCGGGCGACGCGACGCTTGGAGGCGACCCTCGCGGCAAGAGTTACAGCCGCTTTGCCAATTTGTTGAAAAAAGACAAGAACATGCTCTCGGGGTTGAAAAGTATCTTCAAGAGGGATGACCTTACCATAATCAACCTCGAGTGTACGCTGACCAACGCGACGAGCCACGAATCCGGGTCTAATTACATATTTAAGGGAAAGCCCGCCTATGCCGGCATATTAAAGCGGGGCGGAGTGGACGTCGTAAATATCGCCAACAACCATATAGACGACTTCAAGGACAAGGGCATGTCCGATACCGTCAGAGCCATACGCAAAAACCGCATGAAAGTCTGCGGCATGGGGAAATTCGCCATTAAGACCTTCAAGCGAAAAAACGTCACGGTAAAGGTAGGCGTCGCGGGCTTCGCTCAAAGCGTAAGCCCCAGCGAGGTAAGAAGCGACATAAACAAGCTTAAGAAAAAATGCGACATAGTGATAGCTACGTTTCATTGGGGAACCGAGTGGAAATACATGCCCTCCGCTACGCAGAAAATGCTGGCCAGGACCGCGATAAACTCCGGTGCGGATCTCGTGACCGGGCATCACTCGCACGTCGTGAGCGGAGTCGAAACCTATAGGGGGCGAAATATTGCTTACGGGCTTGGCATGCTGATGTCCTGCGTGAGGCTTCCGGATGACACCGACGCCATAATCGCCAGGCAGCGCTTCATCGTCTACTCAGACGGCAGCATAGGCATAGGGAAATTCCAGATAGTTCCCATAACGACAACTACGTCCAACTCCGTAAATAACTGCCATCCCAGGATACTGAACGGAGCCAGAAAAAAGGCGGTTTTGCAGAAAGTCAAGCAATTGAGCTGAGGCTTCGAAACGCTAAACGCGCCTTCGCGCCGGTACAGTAGCGCGAATGATTAATATTTCATACCCATCCCATATGCCGGTTCCTTCGCGCGCGGCCGACGTACACGCCTTCTGATAATTTGTGTTAATCCGATATGTGAATGCAGGAATAAAGGTCAAAACGGCGAATAATAAAAGTGCGGGTCGGACTGACGGGCAGATCGATTCCGTTAGTTTATTTATAATTGGCTAAGGGGATGGTCTGACACGCGAGGAGGTAATGCCAAATGGCCGTCAGGCTGTCGGATAGCTGGCTGGACGAGCTTCGTTCAAAGGTGAGCATTGTCGATGTAGTGTCGGAATATGTAAGTTTAAATCAAAAAGGCACAAACTTTTGGGGACTCTGTCCGTTTCACGGAGAAAAGACCGCTTCTTTTAAGGTAGACCAGGATACGCAGTTGTTCTACTGCTTCGGTTGCCACAAAGGCGGTAATGTAATCCACTTTGTGATGGAAATAGAACGGATGGAGTTCATGCAGGCCGTAAGGCTTTTGGCCGACCGCGCGCATATGTCCCTGCCGGAGGAAGGGGTGTACGTCAATTCCGTATCGCGCGAGAAAAGGCAGAGGATGTATGAAGCCAACCTCGCCGCCGCAAAGTTTTATCACAGCCATATATGGTCCGCGGCGGGAGAGCGGCAACTTGAATACCTTCATTCGCGCGGACTTGACGATCGCGACATCCGAAAGTTCGGCCTCGGAGCCGCGCCTTCCGAATGGGATGCTCTGTTAAAGACGTTGGAAGCCGCAGGTTTTGAGCGGGATATACTCGTTCAGGCGGGACTGGCTGTGTCGAAAAACAACAAGTGCTTCGACATGTTCCGCGAAAGGGTGATTTTTCCGATAATCGACGCTCAGGGAAACGTTCTGGGCTTCGGCGGGAGGGCGCTTGGCGACGCCAATCCCAAGTACCTCAATACACCCGACACTCCCGTTTTCAACAAGCGCAAAGGGCTGTACGCGATGAATTTCATCAAGCGCGAAAGGCCGTTAAAGAGAGTGGTGCTGGTCGAGGGGTATATGGACGTGGTATCCCTGCGAAAATACGGAGTGACGGGAGTCGTCGCGACGCTCGGCACGGCGCTGACAAACGAGCAGGCCAATCTGTTAAAGCGCACGGCCGACGAAGTATGGCTGGCCTACGACGGCGACGCGGCGGGACAAAAGGCCATACTCCGGGGTCTTGACCTGCTTGACGCGGCGGGAGCCAAATCGCGCGTAATCGTCTTTCCGGACGGCCAGGATCCCGATGATTTCATCAGGCAAAGCGGCCTTGACGGGTTCGACGGGCTTACCAAACTCGATCCTATGGTCTATCGTATGGACAGCGCCTGCGCGGGACTCGACCTTACGTCAGAGGAGAACCGCGCCGAATGCGCCAAAGTCTGCTGTAACATCCTTAAAAAGGTACGTTCACCGGTTGAACTTGAAATGTACGTCGAACGTCTATCAATAAAGACCGGGTTTTCTCGCGAAGCGCTCATGCGGGAAATCGGAACGGCAGCCGTCGAGCCGATAAAACCCGTCAAACGGACGGCGGTTGCGAAAAAAGAACGTTTTACTAATTGCGAAATGGCGCAGAGGACGCTGCTGGCGCTTCTCGCGGCTAAGCTTATCGACCGCGATGTCGTCGCCCGGGAAGACTTCGACGACGAGGTTTATAAAGCCGTAGCCGCCAAGTTGCTTTCAGGAAAAAGCCCCGCCGACGCCATTGACGAATTGGACGGCGAAAACCGACAACTCGCCGCAGGAGCCGTATCCGCCCAGATACTCCCCGAGCAGACGAGGGCTTTGGGGGTAGCGGAGGATTGCCTTAATACAATACGGCGCTTTCGCGCCGAACGGGAAATAGAGGAGTTGACCGGGCGTCTGCGCGACGCCGGCGTCGAGGAGAGACGCGATATTCTCCGGCGCATAGAACAGTTGAACAAATGCTGATTATCGCTTGTAGACCGGTCGGAGGGAGTGAACCATTTGGACAATGCATTGTTGGAAAGCGTTTCTAGCCGCATACGCGAGCTGATAGAGACCGGAAAGGCAAAGGGCGTACTCACATATAAAGAGATCATCGAACAGTTGGGCGAGGTGGAGCTTGATTCGGATCAGATAGACAAGGTGCTCGATACGCTTGAGAGTCTTGGCATAGAGGTGATAAACGAACAGAAGGATAAAAAGGCCGACCCGGAACCTGAACCGATACTCGAAAACGTCGAAGAGGATCTGGATTTGTCAGTACCCGAAGGCGTATCCATAGACGACCCCGTGAGGATGTACCTCAAGGAGATAGGCAAGGTTCCGCTTTTGACGGCGGATGAAGAAATTGAACTGGCCAAGCGCATGGAACAGGGCGACGAAGAGGCCAGGAAAAAGCTCAGCGAGGCCAACCTGCGCCTCGTGGTCTCCATAGCCAAGCGCTATGTAGGTCGCGGCATGCTGTTTCTGGATCTCATACAGGAGGGAAACCTTGGTCTCATAAAGGCGGTCGAGAAGTTCGACTACCGCAAAGGCTATAAGTTCTCAACCTACGCCACCTGGTGGATAAGGCAGGCAATAACCCGCGCAATCGCCGACCAGGCCAGAACCATAAGGATACCGGTTCACATGGTAGAGACCATAAACAAGCTAATTCGCGTCTCAAGGCAGCTTTTGCAGGAGTACGGCCACGACCCGACGCCCGAGGAAATAGCCGAGGAAATGGGCATCCCCGAGGAAAGAGTGCGCGAGATTATAAAGATCGCGCAGGAGCCGGTGTCGCTCGAAACCCCCATAGGCGAGGAGGAAGACAGTCATTTGGGCGACTTCATCCCCGACGACGACGCTCCCGCGCCCGCCGAAGCCGCCGCGTTCACTCTGTTGAAGGAGCAGCTCATGGGCGTTCTTTCGACGCTCACTCCCCGCGAGGAAAAGGTTTTAAAGCTTCGCTTCGGCCTTGAAGACGGTCGCGCGAGAACCCTGGAAGAAGTCGGCAAGTACTTTAAGGTAACCCGCGAGCGCATACGCCAGATAGAAGCCAAGGCGCTTCGCAAATTGCGCCATCCCAGCAGGTCGAGAAAGCTCAAGGATTCGCTTGATTAAACTCGAGAGCCGCCTTGAGACCATAGCCGGAATGATTCCAAAGTGTCGCTTGTTCGCCGACATAGGCGCGGATCACGGGCTGCTGTCGGCGCGTCTGATTGAAATGGGCGCATGTCAAAGGGCGCATCTTGTCGATATAAGCGAGGCGTCGCTTCAAAAAGCGAGGCGGCTTATGGCAAAACTGGGGTTTGACGACAGGACGACCATAACGGTGGGCGACGGCGTTTTGCCGCTTAATGAAAAGCCCGATTGCGCCGTTATCGCGGGCATGGGCGGCCAGACCATCGCCGGAATCGTTGAAAAGGGACGTAAAACGCTTGAGGCAAGCCTCGTAATCACGCAACCCAACGTAGGGATATACGAACTCAGGCGCAGCCTGTCTTCGGCGGGATGGCTCATAGAGGACGAGAAGCTCGCGCGCTGCGCGGGGCGCTGGTACGTGATAATCGCATGGCGAATGTCAAATATGGCGCGAATTGATTACAGCGATTTGGAACTCATGGCGGGGCCGATACTTTTAAAAAAAGGCGGGGATGACCTTAAGGCTTACGCGGATTTCAGAATCCGCGTCGCCCTGAAAGCGCTCGCCGTCGAACGCGAGGGCTTGGACGGTCCGACTATTGCGATGAAAAAAGAGCTGGGAATATGGCGGGAGGTTCAAAAATGCCTGTAAAAGTACAAGATATATACGATATAATCGACGAATTCGCGCCATTCAACACCCAGGAGGAATGGGACAACGCAGGAATTCTCGCCGGCAGCAAAAACGCCGGGGTCGCTCGTATACTGTGCGCGCTCGACCTCACCCAAGGGGTCATTGACGAGGCTGTTCGGCTCGACGCGGAACTCATCGTCACGCACCACCCCATACTTTTTCACGCCCGTAAAAATTTGACTACGGACGATCCCGAGGGCTTGCTTTTATGTTCGCTCGCCAGGAGCGGCAAGGCGCTGATCGCGGCGCACACAAATTTTGACAAAGCCTCGGGCGGCGTCAATTGCGTCCTCGCCCAAGCCCTGGGGCTTGAGGATATAAAGCCGCTTGAAGGCGGACTGCGCATCGGAACATGGAAAGGAACTTTCGCGCGGCTTTGCGAGAACGTAGCCTCGTCTCTTAACTGCGTCGTAAGACCTTATGGAGACGCGGGGGCAAGCGTTCAAAGCGTCGCGGTCTGTGGGGGCGCGGGCGGTTCCTTATGGAAAATGGCGCGGGAAGCCGGAGCCGACGCCTATGTAACGGGTGAAATTCATCACAACGATGCCCTCGATATGACGGCGTGGGGGCTTGTTGGATGTGAAGCCGGGCATTTTCATACGGAAAATCCTTCGGTAAAAGCTATGAAAACGGCTTTACAAAATCGCCTCGATGAGTTACAATATGATATAATGGTATTTAATAGCGATTACAAGCCGTTCTGAGGAGGATTATAGTGCAACTTGATTTGCTTTGGAGTTATATGCAACTGGATATGGAGGCCGACAAATTCGAAAACAACATGCGTCAATCGCCTACGCGTCAGAAGCTGTTGAAAAACAGAACGTTCCTCGTCGATCAGCAAAACAATATGAAGCGCATCGAGGACGATATAACGACGATGCTCGACAGGTTTGACGCGCTTAAAGACGCAGCTTCGAGGCTTACGGAAACGCTTGCCCAGCAGCAAAAGGCGTTTGAGGACAATCCTCCGTCCGATTTGGAGCAGGTCGATAAGATGGTATCCTCTATGCAAAAGCTGATAGACACGCTTCAGGGCTATGAGCAGGAGCTCGCCAAGATGAAGCGCGACGCCGAAACGCGCAACCGCCAGCAAAAGGAAATACGCGTTCGCGCCGCAAAAGCCAAGGCGGAATACGATCAGCTTAAGGAAGTCTACAACGTCGAATTCAAGGAAGACTCCGAAAAGCTTAAAAACCTTCGCGAAAACGCCGAAAAGGGAGAAGCGGGAATCGATAAGGCGCTTCTCGATAAATACAGGACGATCAAGCAGCACGTGACCCCGCCTATGGCCATTATGTCCGGAAATCAGTGCGGCGGTTGCTTTATGACGCTTCCCGAGGTTATGCTGCGCGATATCCGCGCGGGCGAGCGCATAATCGAGTGCGACAACTGCGGACGCATTATTTACATCGCGCAAGACTGACGGATATAGACCGCGCGATTTCATTATTGGTTTTATCGAGGCTGTTGAGCGGCCGCAAGCGCGTTCAGCGTTTGAGGAAAGTCCGAGCTCCGCAGGGCAGGGTGCCGGGTAACGCCCGGTGGAGGCGACTCCAAGGAAAGTGCAACAGAGATATACCGCCCGGCTAAGCAAGTGTTTATACCGATTGCATAATCGGCATTGACCAGCTTCCGGGTAAGGGTGGAAAGGCGAGGTAAGAGCTCACCGGCGGCATGGCGACTTGACCGTCCTGTAAACCCCACCTGGTGCAAGATTGATAGAGGAGCATATGTGGCGGCCCGTCACGCTCCTGGGTAATCGCCCGAATCCGCCGGTAACGGCGGATCTAGATAGATGGCCGTTCGCGACAGAACTCGGCTTACAGACAGCGCTCGTAAAACACAGGGGGACGTTTCATTCTTTGGAACGTCCCCCCTCTTTATATTCGCAATTTTTATGAGCTAACGCTGTACACGACCGGAACCGGAGCCTTTCATAAGTGACTCCACTTCCTGCACGGTCATTCTGTTAAAGTCTCCGCCTATGGTGTGTTTAAGGCAACTGGCCGCCACCGCGAACTCCAGCGCGGTCTTGTCGTCATAGTGCGTAAGTCCGTATATGAGACCGCCCGAGAAGCTGTCTCCCCCGCCGACGCGATCGACTATGTCGGTTATGGAGTATTTGCGCGAGAGGAAGAATTCCTTTCCGTTATACAGGCAGGCGCTCCAGTCGTTGTGGCTGGCGCTTTTGCTCTCGCGCAGGGTGATCGCCACGCGGCTGACATTTGGATAGCGTTCCATCGCCAGTTTGGAAATAGCGCGATACTGCTCGACATCAATCTCGCCCTTTTCTACCGCGCCCGCGCTGTCGGCCTTAAGGCCTAGGGTCTTTTGGAAATCCTCCTCGTTGGCGATTATGGTATCAACGTATTTTACCAGTTCCGGCATGACCTCCTGCGCGCTCTTTCCCCATTTCCACAGATTCTTGCGGTAGTTCAGATCGCAGCTTACATGCATTCCCTTTTCCCGAGCCTTTTTGACGGATTCAATGGCAAGCTCGGCCGCGCCTTCGGATATGGCGGGAGTTATGCCCGTGATGTGAAGCCATGTCGCGCCGCTGAATACAGCGTCCCAGTCAATGTCTCCGGGGCGGGCCTTCGCCATGCAGCTGCCCTCGCGATCATATATGACCTTGCTTGGGCGCTGCACCGCGCCGGACTCGAGGTAATACACTCCGATGCGTCCGTCGCGCGTTATTATGTTTTTTACATCCACGCCGAACGCGCGCAACTGGTGAAGGCAAGCCATCGTAATGTCGTTGTTCGGCAAAATGGTTACAAAGGAAACGTCGCATCCGTAATTTGCCAGAGAAACCGCGACATTGGCTTCCCCGCCTCCAAATGTCGCCTCCAGCATGGCCGACTGTAAAAGGCGCTCGAAGCCCGGGGACTTAAGTCTAAGCATGATTTCTCCGAATGTTATAAATCTATCGCTCATGATTATCCTCCTCGTATTATATTCAGACGTATCGCCGTGGTTATTCGTGCGTATTACGCTTGAGATGACTTTTCTATGGCCTCCCAAAGTCCGTTCAGATAGCAAGCTCCAAGCGCCCTGTCGTACAGTCCATAGCCGGGCATGGCGCTTTCGCCCCATATCATGCGGCCGTGGTCGGGGCGTATGGGGCCGCTAAAGCCTATATCGTAAAGCGCCTTGAGTATCGCGTACATATCCATGGACCCGTCGCGCGACAGATGCGCCGCCTCCTCGAAATCGTCTGGGGAATTGTAGCGAAGATTGCGTACGTGAGCAAAGTGTACGCGGCCTTTAAGCGAGCGTATTATATCCGGTATGTCGTTTTTGGGGTTGGAACCTAATGAACCCGTGCAAAGCGTCATTCCGTTATGCGGATTGTCAACCGCCGCCATAAGGCGAAGTATTTTCTCTTTTCCGGTTATTATCCTCGGAAGCCCGAATACGGGCCAGGCGGGGTCGTCGGGGTGTATGGCCATATCAATGTCGTATTCGTCGCATACGGGCATTATGCGGTTGAGAAAATAGCACAGGTTTCGAAACAGCTTTTCCTCGTCTACATTGTTGTACATTTCAAAAAGCCGCGCGACATCCTTAAGTCTTTCCGGCTCCCATCCGGGCATAATATAGCCGTTCGCGCTTTTATCCACGCTTTCAAACATGGCCTCGGGGCGAATGGCGTCCACCGCGGACTGGTTGTAGGCGAGAACCGTGGTTCCGTCGGGTCGCATCCTCGCAAGTTCAGACCTCGTCCAGTCGAACACCGGCATAAAGTTGTAGCACACGAGCTTTATGCCCTCGCTACCGAGATTTTTAAGCGTCTGTATGTAATTGTCGATATACTCATCCCTGTCGTCGTCTCCGACCTTGATAGAATCGTGGATGTTGACGCTTTCGATTCCCGAGATCTTCAGACCCGCCGCCTCGACCTCCTCGCGCAGCGCTCGAATATCCTCGATTGACCATACCTCTCCCGGCTTTGTACCGTACAACGTCGTAATAACGCCCGATACGCCGGGGATCTGGCGTATCTGTTCGAGCGTCACGGAATCATAGGGCGTTCCAAACCATCGTAAAGTCATCTCCATGCTGGTTTCCTCCTCTTTCATTCAGGTTTGCCATAATCGCACGGCGTTCGTACTCTTTCGTTTCTCCGCATACCATGCTGCGCGATGGTTAGTCATGTCGAATTATTTACAAGGCGACAAAACTGCAGCCATTTATGCTCTCTGCG
>JAUNBY010000282.1 GCA_030526935.1 Clostridia bacterium | reverse complement strand
GATAACAATTTCCGGTCTTTAAAAAAAGCTAATATTTACTACTGCTACAAATGTAAAATCGGTCTGATTAGTGCATCGGAACTCAACCGCTTGTTAATAACAAATAACGGAATGGAACAACGTTATACCTTTAAACCGCTAAATATTACGATTAAAAATATTCCAGATACAAATATTTATAAATTTCTACCAATAGCCAATTTTTCTATATCACCTCTAAAGAGATTAGGTTATTCAGTAAGCGTTTCTGACGAAGATAGACATAGCATACTCGACAATGCAGTTGCGATGCTTGGTATTCGATCGGTACTAACTAAATATTTAAAATTCTTTATAATAACTCATCCATACAACTTTGCTGCTATACGAATTTGGGAAAGCGATATTGAATACCTTTTGAAAAGACATAGCATTAACAATCAACAAGAATAGCGTGGCTCTATCGATATTGACAGTGATGATATAATGATACTAAAGGTGGGCAAAGACTATGAAAAGAAACGAACCGGAGAAAATAACATGGCACGGCACTATCGCGTCTGTCCAACCGCGCACGACTGTTTGGCGGTACAGGCTGGATAATCGCACGCATTCGCACATCGGCTACAATCTGTTCCTTGACGGCGAGGCCAACGGCATTAGCGGTCGCTTCGCCGTAGCCATATCCGAGAAACAGCAAATGACGCATGTTTTTCGTATCGGCGATGAAGTCAGGGGTACGGCATGGACGAAGATGTATGTCGTAAGCGACTATGCGGATTACTATCGAGCCGGCGGCTTGAAAGTCCTTAACAGAGCCGACCGGGTTCCTTCAAATCCTCCCCCTTACCATATAGAACCGCCTGATTTGGCGACGTATGAGCGACGCGGCGCGCGAATGCTCAGCTCCGCTTGCTATCGCGGAAAATGCTTTACCTGCGCATGGGCCGCGATGGCGGCCGTCTGTATAGAATACGAATGGGGCGTCAGCTGCAAGTATCGCTTCGAGAGTTTTTGCTACGGCCCGAAATCCTGCGCGCTGTATAAAATGGGCAAGCCGCGCGCCGTGCCATATAAGGGCTGCGGCTGCGATTACGACGAGGGCTGGATGGACGAAATTTGCACTGATCGCCGCGGAGAGGACGAATGACAGGGCTGACGCGTGAGTAAAGAAATGCACGCCAGGTTTAATTAGTTCTGAACGCTCTCGTTTAAATAATAATGAGAATTATTATTGACAAACGCGGGGCGCTGTGTTATTCTAAGATCACGAAAAGTATCAGAGGTGTCGGAACATGGAGCGCAAATTGCGGCATTCCCGTCAACGAGAACGAATCTACGACTACCTGAAAGCCGCCCGGGATCACCCTTCGGCGGAAAATATTTACGAAGCGCTCCGCGCGGAGATTCCAGGCCTGAGTTTGGGCACGGTGTACCGCAACCTCAGGCTCCTGGAGGAAACGGGGCGGATTCGCCGCGTGATTACTCCCCAGAACGCGGAGCGTTATGACGCCCGCTGCTACGAGCACGCGCACTTCGTCTGCGACCTTTGCGGGCGCGTCAGGGATATGGACGCGCCGGACTATGCGAGCCTGAAGGAAAGCTGCGCCGGTGACGACAGGGTTATGTGGGTGAATGTAACCTTTGGCGGGCAGTGTCGCGACTGTCTGCGTGAACAAAAGGCAGTTACCTGACATATGAAAAAGTAAAGACGATGAAGACCGCGCCGCGATAAAAGCGTCGCTTCTTCGGGAAGAGGGGTACTATCATGTCAAACGTAGCCATAGCGTTTTTACTTACGCTAATCGCCGGACTCAGTACCGGAATAGGCAGCCTGATCGCGTTTGTCGCCAGGAGAACCAACCGCAGGTTTCTTTCGATAAGCCTGGGCTTTTCGGCGGGCGTGATGATTTATGTGTCGATGATCGAGATATTTGCGCAGGCACAGGCCTCGCTCGTCGCGCAGTTGGGAACAAGGCCTGGCAGTTGGGCGACCGTGGCGGCGTTCTTCGGCGGCATGCTCCTCATAGCCGTAATCGATAAGCTGATACCTTCCGAGGAGAACCCGCACGAGGTCAAATCCGTGGAAGAAGAGGACGAGGGCGCCGTCCACAAAGGGAAGCTTATGCGCATGGGCCTGTTCACCGCGCTGGCGATCGCCATGCACAACTTCCCGGAAGGACTCGCCACTTTCGTATCGGCAATGCAGGCGCCGGAGGTGGCCATACCCGTCGTGGTGGCGATAGCGATTCACAATATTCCGGAGGGCATAGCGGTATCCGTGCCCGTATATCAGGCGACCGGCTCGCGCTCGAAGGCATTTCGCTATTCGTTCCTGTCCGGGCTGGCGGAGCCGGTGGGCGCGCTGATAGGCTGGCTGATACTCATGCCGATCATGAACGACGTGGTTTTTGGCGTGATATTCGCGGGCGTCGCGGGTATAATGGTGTTCATATCTTTTGACGAGTTGCTCCCCGCCGCGCGGGAATACGGCGAGCATCACCTCTCCATATACGGACTCATATCGGGTATGGCGGTCATGGCGGTAAGCCTGTTATTGTTCCTGTGAACATAGGCGCCGTTCCATGACGACGCTCATAAACGCCTTTAAGCCCGCCGACAGATATTTGTTCCTGTGATGTATCAGAAAAAACGATCGGCGCAGATCGATGTTTTCAAGGTTGATTTTTAGAAGTTTGCCCGCGTGAATATGCTCCTCAACCAATCGCCTCGGCAGTACCGACACGCCGCAGCCCGCTTCCACCGCGTGAATTAACGCGGTGGTGCTTATGCTCTCCCACGCGGGGACGCATGTCTTTCCCATAAGCGTGATCGCGCTTTGAAACAGCTCACGCGTCCCGCTGCCCCGCTCGCGCAGAAGCAACGGTTGCGCAAGAAAGCGGTCTATCGTCACGGATATTTCCGCTGCCAGGGGATTTTCCCTGCCGCATACGGCGAGAAGCGCGTCTTCCATAAAGGCGGTTGCGACAAGCGCGTCGTCGCGTACCGCGCCCTCCACGAGGCCGACGTCGCGACGCCCGTGTATCACGCTGTCTATCACATTGTTCGAATTGTCGATAAAGACGCGCGGTTTCATTCCCGGACAGCGCCGGACGAGTTGTTGCGTATAGCCCGGAAGCAGACGCGCGCCTATGGTAAGGCTGCTGCCTATGCGAAGTTCCCCCGCCGCTTCCGGGCTTTTCATGGCCGACTCCATTTCATCAAACAGAGATATGACGTGCGACGCGTATTCCAGCATGCGCCTGCCCTCCCCGGTGAGCTGAATCCCGCGCGAAAGGCGGTCAAATAGCTTCAACCCGTAGCCTTCCTCCAGTTCCCTTATCGCGAGACTGACGGCGGGCTGGGTCATATACAGCCCGCGCGCCGCCCCGGTTATGCTCCCGTCCTCACAAACCGCGACAAAAATTCGAAGATGACGAATGGTCATAGTCCGTCCCCTCTCTATCCATATCATTTTCGATATGGATTTCATATAATTATATTATTTTACTTATTCGATGTCAAGCTGTATAATGAACCGGACAGAAGGGGGCTATGCGGTTGAAACGGGATAAGAGGCTTTATAGGGAACTGTTTTTTTCGACGCTTAAGCTGAGCGCGTGTACTTTTGGCGGTGGTTATGTGATCGTTCCGCTCATGCGCAAGCGCTTCGTGGAGGATTTTCACTGGATTGACGAGAGGGAGATGCTCGACCTGGTTTCGCTTTCGCAGTCCTCGCCGGGGCCTATCGCGGTCAACGCGTCGCTGATGATAGGTTATCGAATCGGCGGCGTTGCCGGGGCGCTGGTCACGGCGCTGGGGACGGTGCTCCCGCCGCTGGCGATCATATCCGTCATATCTATGCTTTACAGTCAGTTCCGGGACAACGCCTTTGTCAGCGCGGCCATGCGCGGCATGCAGGCCGGCGTCGCGGCGGTAATCTGCAACGTGGTTGTGGATATGGGGCGGGATGTGCTCAAAAGCGACAGCGGGCTGTCGGCGTGCCTTATGACCGGGGTATTTACGGCGGTGTTTTTCTTCAAGGTCAACGTCCTGTGGGTGATACTGGCCTGCGCGGGGACAGGACTGATATTCGGCATGATCCGCGCCCGACGCGCGGCGAGAGGTCTCGGGAAAATCGGAAGCTATGCCGCGCATGGAACGAGACCGTGAGATAATATGAAATCGATGGCGGGTTATAAGGGGCTTGTAAGGGCGTCGGCGTGAGAGACGGGGATGAATAAATCAA
>JAUNBY010000281.1 GCA_030526935.1 Clostridia bacterium | reverse complement strand
AATCTTACTGGTTGAACACCAGCAGTAATGATATGGTGTGCCAACTGATCGATAAGGCTAATGATGGAACTTCGCAGACAGAAATCGAACTCCTCATTGAGGGTAAGTCAATCACGAAATTGCTAAACGACAAACTGACGCATAACGAAATCGATGAAAGTATTGAAAACGTATGGAGCTTACTCTTCATGACCGGATACTTAACGATGAAGAGTGCGCCTCACAACGGCGTTTATGAACTCGTGATTCCCAATCGCGAGGTGCGTCAGATTTACATTGATAAAATCAGCAAGTGGTTCAAAGATAAAACCAGAACGAAAATGGGAACGCTTACGGATCTCTACCATGCGTTTGAAACGGGAGACGCAAAGAAGATTAAGGAACTGCTTGATGAGCAGTTGCTCTACACAATCAGCTATCATGATTCCTATGAATCCTTTTATCACGGTTTCCTGACCGCGCTTTTGGGCACCTGCTTAGACTGGTATGTGTCCTCAAATTTGGAATCCGGAAAAGGTCGCAGCGATATCAAGGTTGAGCGTAAAGACCGTAAGCGAGGCTTCATTATAGAAGTGAAGGATACAAAAGAAGAGCAGAATCTTGACCGAGACTGTTTGGAAGCGATTAAGCAGATCCGTGAGAAGGACTATATTGCGTCGCTGCGCAGATACCGGGTGAAAGACATTTGGATTTATGGCATGGCGTTCCACTCGAAGGAGTGCAGGGTTATTGCAGAACATATGGATTGACCACACGCATAAGAAACGGTTTATTATTGACGTGATTTTGCTGGCTTTTTTCGCCATCTGACACGATGAATAACTTGCAAAACTGCTCCAGGTTTTTTCCTGGAAAGCTTGGAGTGAAGCTCTGCATATACGCTATACATAGTATCAAGAGGAATGCTCACTACTATATATTGTGGAATGCTTCGCTTTGACGTTTGGTTTCACGCGGTCAAAAATCTAACTACGGCCGAGGGAGGCGCGGTCACGTGGCTCGACCGGGAGGGGCTGGACAACGACGAAATATACAACCGGTTCATGCTCTGGTCGCTCCACGGGCAGAGCAAGGACGCGCTGGCCAAGATGCGGCCGGGCGCGTGGGAGTACGACATAGTCTATCCGGCCTATAAGTGCAATATGACGGACGTCGCCGCCGCGCTGGGGCTGGTTCAGATCAGCCGCCGGCGTAAATCATTTTCTCGGCGTCGTACTCACGATAAAAATAGCCCTTACGCGGTTGACAGATGGGAATAATTGGCTTATAATTAGGCCGATGGAAATTCTGGCGCTTTCTGTTCCGCGGGTTTTGCCAAAACGCGACTTTTTGTCGGCAATTCGCCGCGTATAACTCTATCGATTGCATTTGGAGGAGAGCGACATGGAAAACGAGCTGAAGCGTGAAAACGAGCTTCCGGGCAGCCTTGCGGAACTGCTCGCGGATTTGGACGCTCGGGGCGTCGAAGGCTATGAGCGCTATCGCAGCATGAAGAAATACCTCACCTTCAAAGCGCGCGAGAAGGGCGTTCCGATTTCGGGCACGTTCGAGTTGACCCCGCTGTGCAATCTCGATTGCAAGATGTGCTATGTGCACCTCAACAAAGAACAATTGGGCAATTCCAGATTGCTTGGCGTCGAACAGTGGAAAAGCCTCATGAAACAGGCCGTGGACGCGGGAATGATGTATGCGGGGCTTACCGGCGGCGAATGCCTCACCTATCCCGGCTTTAAGGAATTGTACATATATCTTCAGTCGATGGGCGTAGAGGTTGGCATGCTCACAAACGGCCTGCTGCTCACGGACGATATGGTCGATTTCCTGAAAAAAAACCCGCCCGCCCATGTCAGGGTTACCCTTTACGGCGCGGACGAGGATACTTACGAGCGCGTTACGGGCCATCGGGCGTTCGCGAAGGCATACGCGGGACTGTCGCGTTTGCGCGAAGCGCGGCTTCCGTTCTCCATTGCCATAACGCCCAGCCGCTTCCTCGGCGCGGACGCCGGAGAAGCGATAATTCGCCTCGCGGCTGAGAACGGCTTTAATTATAACATTAATTCCGGATTGTTTGCCGCGCGCGATGAAACCGGCAGGAAGCTCGAGGATTATGACGTCGATCTGGACGATTACTTTAGTTTAATACGGTTGAAGCGGGAGATGGACGGCAAAGCCGTGCTTCCGTCGTGCGCCGAGGACGATTTGCCGCCGAGCGGAAGTCGGGGCGAGAAGCGGCGCGGCGTTCGCTGCGGGGCGGCGCGAAGCAGCTTTTCAATTGCGTGGGACGGGACTATGGCACCGTGCAATACTTTCCTATATTATAAGGCCAATCCGCTTCAAATCGGTTTTTCCGAGGCCTGGAAATATCTCAACTCCGCCGTCGCCGATTTCGTTATCCCCGCGGAGTGCGACGGTTGCCCCTATGATTCCATATGCAAGCATTGCGTCGCCGAGCATCTTCAGGGCGCTCCCGTGGGACACGCAAACCCGGCGGTTTGCGCATGGGGCAGGCGCTATGTGAGAGAGGGATTTGCCTCGATATAGATGGCGTTGCGACTGTTGGAGCGAAGCTTTTTCGACGCGGCTTGACTAATATCAATATTTATAATCTGCCCCCTTCGCTTTATCGACAACATTGAATTGGCATTTAAGGAACGCCTTCAACCGGTATCGATTACAACCCCTTCCGGCTTATGCCGTAGCAATTCTAAAAGCCCTTAGAAAATTAGGCGTTTTGCGTCATCCCAAATATTGTGCCATTAAAACCGCCGTTATATCATGTTGAAAATTATTTTGCGGTTTTTTGTATACATATAGCGAAACATCTGCCGTTCAAATCAATCGCGGCCATCGTGAACAACCGGGAGCGCAATGCGCTCCCCTATGCAAACCCTGTATATAGCTAGCGGGTTGTGTAAATTCGCGCGCCACGCGGATGGGTTGTGAATTCTTCCAAAACCCGAAAAAAAATGACGCCTACGCGTCATCCTCGCCCGATCCACAAAAAAGGCAGTAGACCGTCAACGCGTCCGAGATGCGCAAGAGCAGAGCATCTTTTTGGCTGCCGGCGTCCACGCAGGGCGGTGTCCAAGCATCGAGATAGGCGTAACCGGGGGAAAAGCGGACAAAGGCCGACATGCGCGACTTTGGCGACGCGTAGAAGAAACTATGGTAAGACTGTACACCACGATGCTTACGCGGTATAGGCGTACGGTGCCGAAAAAGGTACAAAAACATTTATAGCCTGTGCAAAGCAGAGGCTATAATTACAAAGTAGTAGGGATGTATACGATTATCTAACCATATTACTTAGTATAACCAGTATGTACTGGATCACCTGTTTCACACCTTTGATCGCCATCCATATCTATATTGTCATATGTTGGATGACATGGAGAACTCGCCACCACCTGCTCACTATAGCGGAACTCAATCTTTTCAATCGATGGAGTAAAATATGTACGCTTCATTAAGACCCTCCTTCCCCCGCAGTCGTATATACTGCTGGAATCAAAAAACCAGTTACATCTTTAAATGCAGTATACCACCCGCATCCACATTTTGTCAAGCGATATTTTGAGATTGATACAGATGAAATTATCGGTCTTTTTGCGCAAGTCGAGCATAGCTTTGACAAACTCCGCTACATCTCGTCGCTGTAGGCCGCTTTCCTGTTTCACTGGCGTATTAAGTGCCGCGCGTCCATTTCCATCTATATTGCCGCACTCTTTCGCCTCGTTTATATCATTTTGCCCGAATCGATCATGATATCTGCCTTAAACCCAGTATCTTAATTTCAGATTCCTCTGTTTTTTCTCCCGACATCCGCTCAACTCCCGGTTCATTCCTGCATTTTTCCATCCTGCCTCTTTTCTTCCGTATTGTAGTCTCATTAGTTTACAAACAAAAAACCGAATAAAGTATCTAAATATTTATCTTTTTATTTCGTGATATTATAGTATTATAAGAATAGATATCGAGTATTAAAAGGGATTAGCGTCGGCGAAAGTTACATAAAACCGGACATTTCAATTAGATGTAAGTTTTGACGCGGACATAATGTAACCGATTCGTCGCAAGACTTGCGGGTTTGGCGTCGCAAGCCTTACATATAGCTCGCGGTTGCGCAAATTCGCGCGATGCGCGGATGGGCTGCGAATTCCACCAATCCCCAAAAAACACCGACGCCCACGCGTAGGGGAGCGCATTGCGCTCCCGCCCGCATGTCGACTGCATGGTTTGCGGCCGACAGCA
>JAUNBY010000280.1 GCA_030526935.1 Clostridia bacterium | reverse complement strand
GACGCCCCTACGCAAACCTTGCTTATGTTGCGCGGGTTGCGCGTATTCGCGGGTCGCACGACAACAAACCCGTAGGGGCGTCTGCCCTCTCCTTTGGAGAGGGTGCCCGCGAAGCGGGCGGGTGAGGTTCGCGCGCCCGCCAGCCTGTAATCAGCGGGTTTGCGGCCGACAGTCGGTTTGGCCGTTCCCCATGCGCTGGACGCGCGGGCACTACCCTTACTATCTACCAGTTGACCGGAAACGTCGCCACGTGTTCATTGCCGTCATCCGCGAGCGCTATCCAGCCGTCTTCGACTACGGCTTTGTCAATCATAACTTTGCCTTCCCCGCGCCTGGCTATCAGGCGGTAGACGCTTTTGCCGACGCGCAGGCGGATTTCCGCTTCGTTCCAGTCGCAGGGAAGCACGGCCCTCAGCCTGACGCGGTTCGCGCGCCTTTCATATCCCATGAGCGAATATACAATCGCGCGATACATCCACGCCGCCGCCCCGGTGTACCAGGTCCACCCTCCGCGCCCGGTCATGCCGGCGGCGGAGTATATATCCGCCGCGACGACATACGGTTCCACGCGGTAGCGCACAGCCTCCTTTTCGGAAGGGGCGTGGTTGTAGGGAAGCAGCATTGCGAACGCTTTCCAGGCCCTTTCGGACTGGCCAAGCTTCGCCCACGCCATAACCGCCCAGCACGCGGCGTGGGTGTACTGTCCCCCGTTTTCGCGCACACCTGGCGGGTAGTCGGCGATATAGCCCGGATAGCGGCCTTCGTCGCGGGTGAACGCCGGGGTGAGCAATTTAATCATCCCGTCGCTTACGAGGCGCTTCCAGGCGTTGTCCATGGCCTTTTGCCGCTTTTCGCGGTCAAGCCCCGCCAACACCGCCCAGCTCTGCGCCACGAGGTCTATCTGGCAGGACTTGGAGTCCTTGCCGCCCACGGCTTCGCCGTCCGCGTAAAACGCGCGGCAGTACCAGCCGCCATCCCAGGCGTTTAAATCGACCGCGCGCTTCATTTCGGCGGCTATCCGCCTGAGTTCATCTATATCCGGGGCGTAATTGAAAACTAAATCTCCCGCGTCGGAGGATTTCGCCGCGTCCGCCGCGCGCTTTTCGTCAAGCGTCCGGGCGTAGATTTCGCACGTCGCCGCGATGAATTCGCTAAGCCATACGCTTTCCCCGCCAATTTTGTTCATCCCGTCGTTCCAGTCGCCCCCGCGCATGAGCGCCAGGCTGCGGCTTCCCGTGCGCGATGCCAGGCGTATGGCCCTCATGCAGTGGTCGTGCAGGCTCGCGCTGTTCTGCGACGGGCGCGCGGCAAAGTATATGTCCTCGCGGTCTTCGGGCAGTTCCGCGTCCTCGAGATAGGGCACGCCGGTTTCGAAAATGCCGAAGTCGCCCGTCTCGAGCGCGTATTGGGACGCGACATAGGGCAGGAATACGCAGTCGTCGGATATGCGCGTCCTCACGCCCGTCGCCGGGGGATGCCACCAGTGCATTACGTCGCCCGCCTCGAACTGATGCCCGGCGCAGTACAGTATATGCCTCCTGACCATTGAGGGCTTGAGGGGGATAAAGGCCAGCATGTCCTGAAGCTGGTCGCGAAAGCCGTATGCCCCGCCCGCCTGATAAAAGCCCGCGCGCGCGAATACGCGCGATGATAGCGCCTGATACGCAAGCCACCTGTTGACAAAGCCGTTGAGCGTGTCGTCCGGCGTTTTGACGGTCAAAGCCGACAAAAGACCGTCGAGGTATTCGCGCGAGCTTTGATAATCCTTCGATACGGCTTCGCGGGCTTCCGCCTCGTCTTTGGCCCAGCCGAGCTTCAACTCGAAAGCGGCTTCGCCTTTCGCCGGTATTAGAACGGGAACGGACAGCCCCTCGCCCGCGAGCGTCGCGCCCGGCATGTATATATATCCCACGCCCGCCATGACGCCCCGGGCGAATATGAAGCCGTCGTCGTATTCCTGCGACAGGGCGCGCGCGTCGTTCGCGTCCGCGCCCATCAAAAAGTCGCATCTCGCGTTGAGGGTAAGATTGGCCTCCTGTCCGCCATCGTTTGTCACCCTCGCCCGGACGCGCAAAACGCAGCCATCTCGGGGGACGTCGATTGTGATTTTCCAGCGAAAGCCCGAGGCGGAGGACTCAAAGGAGCTTTCGCCCTGTCCGTGCCTGGCCAGAGCCGGCGCGCGAACGGGCAACAGGGCGATATTTCGCCCGTCGGGACGGGTAAGGTACATATTTACGACGCAGCCCTCGTCCTGCGCGTCGCCCGTCCACGCGGTTATCCTTCCGAGGCGGCTGTTCCCCGCCCACGCGAAGCCTCCCGCGCGCTCGGAGATAATCGCCCCAAAATTCTCGTTCGCAATGACGTTCACCCACGGCGCGGGGAAATCCTCGCGCACTCTTATCACGTATTCAAAGTTGTCGGGATCGAAGCCCCCGAAGCCGTTGTCCGACAAAAGCCCGTCGACCGGCGGCTCATAATCGCTCTTCTCAAAGCGCTCGCGGCTTAGCTTTGTCGCCTCGTCCGCCCGCTCGTTTTCGATGATGGCGGCGGTTCTTTTGAGCGCCGCGCGGTTGGCATCTGTTATGAGATTGGCGTCTATGAGCCGGACGTTTCCGCACCTTGCGTCGCGCACGCGGCACGAGTCCGCGATTGACGACAGGGCGTCCCATACGGGGCGCGCGTATCCCACCTCCTCGTCGCAAACGAGCGCCAGGTCGGTTTTGACGCCCATAAGCCCGTAGAAGAGATAGCGGTCACAGGCCCGGCGGGCGGCGGGTATATCGTCTTCCTTCGAAGCGAAGACCGCGATTATGGGATTTATGAGGTCAAGCCCCATGGCCCACAGATCGTTCTTTGAAAACTCCCCGAAGGGCTTTGAAAACAGCCTTTCGCGCGGGAAAAACAGCCTGCGCGACTGCCGGTCGAAATAGCGGCAGTCGCCCATGTCGACAGACAGGAAGTCCGTCGCCGCGACGAACCGCGCCCTGTTGAGTTCCGCCGCGCGGCTCACCCTGGCCGTAAGGTCGCCAAGCGACAATTGCTTAGGATAGCCCTGATCCGGCTTTAAAAATTCGACGGTGAATACCACCTTCGCCTTTTCCGACGGATTGAGCCTGAGCGCGACCATCTGAGCCAGGCCGGGGTCAAGCGTCGCCCCGGGGGTGAACGTAAATTCACGGGGCGGGATATTAACGTTATCGAGGGTCTGACGCCTTCCCAAAAGGCGTCTGAAGTCGTTTTCAAGCTCTATCCCCGCGCCGTCCGGCGCCGTGACGGATATCAGCGCGACGGGGTATTCCTCGCCGTTTCTCCCGCGCCTCGAAAAGGCGACGGATGTGGGCGTCGCTTTATTCGCGTATACGAACATATTCATAAACGCGGGATGCGCCATGTAACTTTCGGGCGTTGACACAGCCGCCGCGAAGACGTTCGCTATGGCGATTTCGCGCGTATTGGAGCCTGTGTTTTCTAGTTCCACCTGTCTGTATACCGCGCCGTCCTCGCCCGATACGCTCGCCGTCATCGTACACGCCACGCCCGCCGCGCCGAGGGAGTACGCCGCAAGCCCCGGCGAAAAACGCGCCTTTTCCCACGAATATACTTCCCCGTCGCATATGACGAACGTGCGCGTTCCCTCGTTTTTTGAATACCCGTGGTAAAAGCGTTCGAGATAAAATCCGTCGCGAATCGTAAGCGACATGCCGTCGGGGGCGAAAAAGCAGGTCGTGCCCCCGCCTTCGATCAGATGCCCGTCCGGATTGTCGCGCCCGGCGGTTCGGTAAAAGCCCGAGGCCGTCTGCCGCGTCTGTTGCCAGCGCGCCTTCACGACCTTCCTTTCCGCCCTCTGCGGCTTCAATTCCGTGAGCGGGAGATAGGCGCGTATGTCGGGGCGCTCGCAAAACGCCCGGCTCAATTCATCGTTTGTGAGATATTCCGCTATCGCCATCATTATCATGCCCTGATGATGCGTCATGTAGCTCTTTACGATTTTATACCCGCCCTTTTGCGGCACGCGGTCGGGGTCGTAGTCTATGGCTTCGTAAAGCCCGTATTCGCCTATAAAGCCTTCGTCTTCAAGCGCGGAAAGGTTTTTCATGCTCCTCTCGTCGTCTACCGACAAGGCGAGAAGCGTCGCGTAAGGAGCTATGACCTTTCCGTCGCCACCGCCGCGATAAGATATGCCGTTTAAGCCGAACGCGCGGTATTGATAGTTCATTCGCGAGTCAAACGCGTAATATCCAGATTCGGATACGCCCCATAT
>JAUNBY010000279.1 GCA_030526935.1 Clostridia bacterium | reverse complement strand
GTCAAGGTTCGCGGCGCGCCTATGGGCTTACCCCAAGCGTCGTACTTGTATTCTAGAACAAGCGTACCGGTGTTGTCAAGCAAGCCAACGATATCGCCCTGCAAATTACGAGGCTTTTGATTATAACAAGGCGGCAAGAGACCCGGACGGATACTATGCAACGCTTGTCGAATGCGATGGTGTAATATTACAAGTTATCCACATACGGCAACAAATCGGGCTATTCGACAAACGCGTCAAGGCGCTACGATTGTGACAAACTGATCGACGCTCTAGGAACGCCCCCCCTCGCCAACATACGAGAAATCGACGTGCAAAAATTCGTAGAATCCGTGTCGAAATACTCAAAGAGTTGCGTCAAAAAAATCCGCTCTACAACAAATTCGATTTTCGAGCGCGCCGTCTCAAACCGCCTTATATCTATCAACCCCTGCAAACACGTCAAATGACACGACAATGGCGGGAGCACTCACAGGTTTTTATCTCAGGATGAGATGAAGACCATCGCCAATAACTCTTGACGTTATCATCGCGCGTATGCTATACTCAATAATGTTGAGTGTGGTGAAACACGCCTCCGCGCCGCGACGTATGGCGCTGGGGTTGACGTGATTTTGGAAGGGAAAGAATAAGCAGAAAATGGAGGCAGGCATATGCGAAGATTCGGCGTTGACAGCTTTATCTGGTCGGAGGTCTTTTCCGAAAAGGACATATGGATAATCCCAAAGGCTAAGGAACTGGGATTCAGCGTCATCGACCTGGCGATAGCGCATCCCGAGAGCTTTCCGCTCGAAAAGGTGCTCGAGGCCAAAGAACAAACCGGTATTGAGGTCGTGACAACAACTACGCTTGGACTCGATACAAACCCCATATCGCCCGATCCTGAAATACGCAATAACGCCGTAAGGCATATGAAGACCATGGTAGATATAAACCGCGCTCTCGATTCGAAGATTATTGGCGGAGTTAATTACGCCGGATGGGGGTACCTGACGAGAAAGCCCCGGAGCGAACAGGAATGGGAATGGTCGGTTAAGGCTATGCGCGAGGTGTCGGATTACGCCATGGATAATTGGGACGGAATAATCGCCGTTGAATGCGTAAATCGCTTTGAGACGCACTTTTTAAACATAGCCTCCGACGCGGTTGATTATTGCAAGGCCGTCGGCAATGCCAATATGAAGGTTCACCTCGACTGCTTCCATATGATAAGGGAGGAAAGGAGTTTTTCGGGAGCGGTAAAGACCTGCGGGAAGGAATATCTTGGATATGTACATGTTAATGAAAATGACAGGGGAATTCCGGGAACCGGACTCGTGCCGTTCGACGAGTTTTTCAGGGCGCTTATGGAGATAGGATATGAAGGCCCGCTTACCATAGAATCCTTCGACCCCAGCTTTGAGGAATTGAGCGGTAATTGCGCCATATGGAGAAAGATGGCTGAGTCGGGCGAGGCCTTGGCAATCGAGGGACTGAAGAATTTGAAAGCTATAGCCGACGCGATTCCCGGGTTTTACGATTAAAGTAACTGACGGAAACAGAGGAATGGATTCGTGAGCGGCATGGTTAAGCCAATGAGATTCAACCGATATTCGGGGGAGTTGCGACAGTCTGATGAGGTTATTATGAAATGCAATCTTGCGCTCGGCTTTGCGAATAATATTGATTATGAGATTACATGGTCGGGATCCGTAATGGAGGCTCTGGCTCTGGAATACGATGTTCGACTGGCGGACTTGGACGCCAAAACGCCAATAGACAGCGAGAGAGGGCTGTTGACGTCAATCCTGTCGTTTTTGCGCTCGGGAGACGGGGGAGAGTGTTCTGTAAAATCGAACTGCATCATAGAGTCGTTCTCAAGTCGCTTCGAAAAGAGAATAACGCTTGGCGGAACGGCTCCCCGCGCGGCGATGGCGGCGAACATCATGGGCGTTAAGGGCGCTGTACACATGGTTAATATTAACGACCACGTGAGGCGCAAATTGCCCGAAGGTATTAAATACGTATGTTCCGCTGAAAAGGACAATATATATCCGCATCTGATAATTCAGTTTGGGAAGGGTGATTCGGTAAGGCTTGCCGACGGCACAATATCAGCTCCGCGCGCTAATCGCGTGATTTACAGCGACGACGCTGAAGCCGTCAATATGAAGATAAACGAGGATTTTACGGGATTCATGGCAGACGCACGCGCTGTGCTGATTTCGGGTTTTAACTGTATGCGCGACGGGGATTTGATAAAAAAGAGGGCTGAAACCGTTAGGCGAATGCTCGACGCGGCGCGACCGGACTGTCTCGTTTATTACGAGGATTCGGGTTTTTACGAACACGCGCACCGCTATATCATAGCCGGAGAGATTGAACACGCCGTTAGCGTACACGGAATGAACGAGGACGAAATTTCAGAGTACATAGAAAGGCCGGTAGATCTGTTGAACCCGCGCGACATGTCGGACGCGCTCGTGACCGCCAGGCAAAGGCTTTCGTGCAAAACGCTCGTGTTACACACGCGGTTTTATGCCGCGGCGTATGGGCAAAATACGCGTGAACTCAGAAGCGCTTTGGACGCGGGCGTGATTATGTCGGGCGGGAGGTATTGCTATGGCGACGGGATGGACGCTGACGCGTACGAGCGCGTGAAGACTATGAAAAGGCAGGATGTCGCGATCAATTTTGCGAGGGAGCTTGAAAGCTTGCTTGCGGACAAAGCAATATGCGTACCATCCGTGGACGCGTCGCCTGAAAAAGCGACGACGGTCGGCCTGGGAGATACATTTGTTGGCGGATTTCTCGCAAGCGCGTCGATGCGGGAGCGATATGGTTGATTTGGATGCCAAGCCTATTTCCTTGAATTGAGCCGCGACATATGGCGCCGATGACCTTTACTGGCGCCATATGCCGCGAGCGAAGTTTGGAAACGGGCTTTTGTCACCTTTGACATTTTACTATGATGGTCGATGAGTGTGGATTTGGGTTATCTAAAACTCGCGCTCTCGGCTCGCTCTATCGAGGTTTCACGCTGTTTTTCTATTTCTCATCGTCCAGCATTCTGTATCCCACGCCTGCTTCCGTGATTATATACGTCGGTTCGTCGGGATTGGGATCTATCTTTCGGCGAATATTTGCCATATGTACACGCAGCACCTTATTATCGCCGCTAGCCTGAGGACCCCACAGTTCGAGCAGTATATGGTTGTAGGTGAGAACCTGACCGGCGTGTCGCCCCAAAAGCGCGACGATTTTATACTCGTTGGGGGTAAGACCCGCGTCGTTATTACCTATAAAAACCCTGTGCTTGCGGTAATCGATGACGAGATCCCCTACGCGATAGCATCCGTTCAGGGCGACGTCCGCGTTGACTGACGAAGATCGCGCATGACGCAAAGCCACACGGATCCGCGCCAGAAGTTCCCGCGTGCCAAAGGGCTTCGTAAGATAATCGTCAGCGCCGAGATCAAGCGCCGTTGCCTTATCGTCCTGGGTGATTCGCGCGGATATGACTATTATAGGCGTCGTAGTCCATCCGCGTATGCTTTCGATTATCCTGTTGCCGTCCATGTCGGGAAGTCCCAGGTCGAGCAATATGCAATCGGGGCAGTGTGAAGCCGCCATTTCGAGCGCGGTTTTACCATTTCTGGCGATTACGACGCCATAATTGTTCAAACAGAGCGTCGTTTTCAGAAATTTACATATGCCGTCGTCGTCTTCGATGATGAGTATTTTTTCTTTAATATTCAATTTCCTCACCTCCGTTTGGCAACCAGAACGAAACCACGGCTCCGCCGTCGTTTTCGTTGCTTGCGCACATATCTCCGCCGTGCGCCTTTATAATGGAATAGCAGACAGACAGCCCTATGCCCATGCTTCGGCAGGCGTCTGGGCCACGATCGTCGTTTGCGGTCAACTTGCCGTCGAACAAATGTGGCATGACGGCGGGTGGAATGCCACACCCATCGTCGCATACGCGTATCCACGTCCTGTCGCCCACGCGCTCGACTTTGAGAACTATGCCGGTCGCGCCGTCCGCGTGATAAACGACGTTCTCGAAAAGGTTGAGAAGCACTTGCTCTATGAGCGTCGCGTCCATATCGGCAAATAGTATCCCGTCGGGCTTATCGACGAAAACTGGCATGTCGGGATGGGCTTTATGAAACTTCACCACCGCGCAGCCTGTTATCTCCTCGACGACCTCCGGTATCTTCTTTATCACGACGCCTCGTGAATTAAACTTTGTGATGGACAGGAGGTTTTCCGTCGTGCGTATGAGC
>JAUNBY010000278.1 GCA_030526935.1 Clostridia bacterium | reverse complement strand
GTAGGGGCGCGCATTGCGCGCCCGCCAGCCTGTAATCCGCGGGTTTGCGGCCGAGCGTTGGTCTGGCCGTTCCCCATGCGCCGCCCGCTGTCGGCATCAAGCCGCGCAATAGGCATACGGCGGGAGCGCGCACCTCACCCGCCCGCCGCAGCGGGCGGAGAGGTTCCCCCCCTTAGCGCGTGTATTTGTGTTACGACTCTCGGGTTGATGCCATTGCCTTCGTCACGGAGCTTCGCGCGTTCCTTCATTGCGCTTAACCAATTATTAATATAACGATTGCGCGCCGATCTTTACAAACGAGCCGACCTATAGTACAATATCGTTTATAGTGTCGGCTTTAATTATATATTGCGGCGACGCTTTTAAGCAATAATCACAAGGGATTTTATAAATTATGTTTCAAACGGAGGCGACCATGTCCGCGACAATATTGACCATGCGGGGCGTTGAAAAGAGCTTTCCCGGCGTGCGCGCGCTCAAGGGCGTGGATTTGAACGTTTATCAGGGCGAGGTCATGGCTGTTCTGGGCGAGAATGGCGCGGGCAAGTCCACGCTTATGAAGGTGCTCACCGGGGTTTACCGGCGCGACGCGGGCGAAATAATCTTCGATGGCCGCCCCGTGGAATACCACACGGCGCGCCAGGCGCAGCAGGACGGCATCGCCATAATCCATCAGGAATTAAACCTCGTACCCAAAATGCGCATCTATGAAAACATATTCCTCGGAAGGGAGATAAAGGGGCGCCTTGGCCGCGTAGATAAAAAGGCCATGATCGAGAAGACGCGACTCGTCCTCGAACAGGTAAGAATGCCTCTGGATCCGGGAACGCTCGTGGGAAGCCTGTCCATAGCTCAGCAGCAGATGGTGGAGATAGCCAAGGCGCTGCTTTTAAACGCGCGGGTCATAGTAATGGACGAGCCGACCGACGCGCTTCCCGACGAGGAGGTCGAAAACCTTTTCGCGCTCATACGCCGCCTTCGCGACGAGGGCAAGGGCATAGTATATATAACCCACCGCTTAAAAGAAGTCTTCGAGATATGCGACCGCGCGACGGTTTTTCGCGACGGCGAATATATCGCCGAGAAAAGCGTAAGGGATCTCACGATGGACGAGCTTATAGGCATGATGGTTGGCCGCGCGCTCGAGCAGCAGTTCCCCTATGTCCCCAGCGCCCCGTCGGATGAGGTTCTGCGGGCGGAGGGGCTTTGCAATCAATACGTAAAAGACGTGAGCTTCGCGCTTCGCCGGGGCGAGGTTCTGGGCGTCGCGGGGCTGGTTGGCGCGGGGCGAACCGAGCTGGCGAAGACGCTTTACGGACTATATCCCCTGGAAAAGGGCAAAATCGTCCTCGCGGGAAAGGACTACCGCCCCTCAAGTCCCAACGCCGCAATACGCCATGGACTTTATTACATGACCGAGGACAGAAAGCGCAACGGGCTTGTGATGCCGATGGACGTCGCGGGAAACATAACGCTTTCCTCGCTTCCCGCCATAAGCCGCAAGGGACGGCTCGACAAGGCGAAGGAGCGGCGCGCGGTCGGGGATTATATCGAAAAAATCAACATAAAGACCCCGTCGATGAGGCAAAAGGCGCGCAATCTCTCCGGCGGCAACCAGCAGAAAATCGTTCTCTCAAAGGCGCTCATGACCGAGCCGGACGTGTTGATACTGGACGAGCCGACGCGCGGCATAGACGTTGGCGCGAAAAAGGAGATATACCAGCTCATAAACCAGCTCAAGGCGCGGGGCAAGGGCATAATCATGATTTCAAGCGAAATGCCCGAGATACTCGGCATGTCCGACAGGGTGATGGTTCTCGCCGACGGGCGCGTCAAGGGCGAACTCGAACGCGGGGAAGCCTCGCAGGAGAAGATTATGGCTCTGATCGTAGCGGAGCATATGGAAGGTGAAAAGGCATGAAGAAGATACTCGCGCTCATCGCGGCTGTGATACTTCTGGCGGCGGGGCTGAGCCTCACGGCCGTCACCGTGTCGGCCAGCCGCGAATACTCAAACGTACTCATAGTCGATCAGGCGACGAGGCAATCCGCCATAGAAGCCGAACGCGCCTCGTCCCCCAACAGCGCCGACAGCGTAAAGAGCGTACTTTACGCGAACGCCTACTGGTTTTTGGCGCTCGCCGTCGCGCTTATGGCCGCGGGCTGCTGGCTTTATTCGATATTTAACGCCCTTTGCCCGGCGAGCCGGAAAATCGTAAGGGCGCTTTTCACGAGCTACAGGCCGATACTTATACTGCTATTGGTGACGGCGGTGTTCTCGTGCCTTCACGTCAGGTTTTTCTCCGTCGCCAACTTCACCAATATACTCAAGCAGGTCTCGCACTACGCCATACTCGCCGCCGGCGTCTATTTCGCGATACTCTTAGGCGGCATAGACATATCCGTAGGCTCGGTTCTCGCCTTTTCGGGGGGCATGGCCGCATTCATAATAAGGGCTATGCCCGACAATCCCTGGTCGGCTCTGTTCGCCGTGCTCGCCGCCATCGCCATAGGCGCGGCGTCCGGGGCCATGAACGGCTTTTTCATCGCGAAGTGCTCGCTTCAGCCCATGATAGTCACCCTCGCGGCGATGTCGATTTTCAGGGGCGCGACGCTCGTTCTTACAAACGGCGCCGCCATATCGCTGGGCAAGTCGCTGGCCGGTTCGTCCGCGTTCATAAGCTTCGGTCAAAGCGCCATATTCGACGGGTATTTGCCGATACCTATAATAATAATGGCTCTGGTATACGCGGCGGTTTATTACCTTCTCAACCAGACGAGCTTCGGAAGGCATATGTACGCCATAGGCGGCAACGAGGAGGCGTCGCTTTTGTCGGGTATAGACGTGGCGAAAACCAAGATACTCGCCTACACCGCGAGCGGCGTATTGGCGGGCATCGCGGGCATAATCGTCGCCGCGCGCGTCGCCAGCGCCACGCCCACCGCCGGGGAGGGCTATGAAATGGACGCCATAGCCGCCGTCGTAATAGGCGGAACCTCGCTTCGCGGAGGCGAGGGCAGGGTTCTTTACACCCTCATAGGCGCGCTTATAATCGGCATGCTCAACAATATACTCAACCTCACAAACGTCTCGTCCTACTATCAGACTATAGTAAAGGGCGTCGTCATTCTCCTGGCCGTACTGCTCGACGCCAGATCGACGGGAAAGAAATGAAACCTTGACATTTTGGCAGTCTCGGGACTGATGTCCCGTGCTCATAATAAAAAGGAGGAAAAACACCCCATGAAGAAAGTATTATCAATCGTCCTGGTACTCATGATGACGCTGGGCGTCGCGGCCTTCGCAGAGGAGCCGGTCGTCATAGGCGTGCTGCTGTCCGACACTTCCAACACCTTCTTCGTCAACATGCAGGTCGCGATAGAGACCAAGGCCGCCGAACTCGGCGCTTCCACAATAGTCCTCGACGGCGCCAACGACGCCGCCAGAGACGTGACTAATATGGAAGACCTCATCGCCACGGGCGTGGACTTCGTGCTTTACAACCCGGTTGATTCCGACGCCGCCGCCGCCGTCGTCGAGCAGGCCACGGCCAACGGCATACCCGTTATCTCCATCGACCGCAGCGTCAACGGCGCCGAGGTCGTAAGCCACATAGCCTCCGACAACGTCTACGGCGGCCGCCTCGCGACCGAATACCTCATCGAGCAGATAGGCGGTTCGGGCGAGATAGCCGAGATACAGGGACAGGCCGGAGCTTCCGCCGCCAACGAGCGCCATCAGGGCTTTGACGAGGCCGTGGCCGCCGCGGGCGAGGGGATAACCGTCGTTTCAAGTCAGATAGGCGACTGGGATACCACCAAGGCTCTTGGCATTATGGAGAACATACTCCTGGCCTACCCCGACGTCAAGGGCGTGTTCTGCGCCAATGACAACATGGCCATAGGCGCGGTGCAGGCCTGCCAGCAAAACGGCCGCGCCGACGTCGTTATAGTCGGCTTCGACGCCGAGCAGATCGCACTTGACGCCGTCGCCGAAGGCACGATGGCCGCCACCATACAGCAGCAGCCCGCCCTTATGGGCGAGATGGGCGTGGAGAACGCCCTTAAATACCTGGCCGGAGAATCCATAGAAGCCAATATAGGCGTGCCCGTGGCGCTCATAACCCAATAGCGGCACAGCCGTAAGCAATCAGTAATATAGCGGGGAACGGCGTAAATCGTGAGGTTTACGCCGTTGGTTCGTTCAGGCAGCGCGCGGCGAACGACCTTACATGACAACGAACCCGCAGGGGCGCGCTAGCCCTCTCCTCTGGAGGCCGCAGGCCGCGCGAAGCGCCTGGTG
>JAUNBY010000277.1 GCA_030526935.1 Clostridia bacterium | reverse complement strand
GAAGGAGGTTACCATATGAAGGCTGTAGTCATCGGAGCGGGGGCAATGGGATGCAGATTTGGCGCGGCGCTTCACCGGGCGGGCGTCGAAGTATGGCTGTACGACGTCGCGAAGCCTCATGTAGACGCGATCAACCGGGATGGGCTCAGAATACGCGCGGGTGGCGAGGTGACGGCGCTCAGCATTCCCGCGACGACGGATATTTCCAAAGTGCCAAAGGTAGACCTGGCGATTCTTTTTACCAAGTCGATATACGCCAAATCCGCGCTGGAAGCTGCGCGTGACATACTCGAGGATGGCGCGGCGGTGCTTACCCTGCAAAATGGATTGGGCAACATAGAAACAATCGAGCAATTCACGCCCCGCGAGAACATAATCGCCGGTATAACGAACTACGCTACCGACCTTATTGGCCCGGGGGAAATAGCCCTTACCGGAGACGGCATCGCCCGGATAATGCCTCTGTCCGCTAAGAGGGAAGTATTTGCCGGAGAATTGGCGCGGCTGTTCACTCTTGGCGGGTGTAATACGACGCTTTCAGCGGACGTGATGGTGGATATATGGGAGAAGGTCGCCTTCAACGCGGCTTTCAACGCGCTGACATGCATAACGCAGTTGCCCGTAGGAGGCGTTGGGGCGACGGAGTACGGACGCTCGCTGGCGCTTGAAATCGCGTCGGAGGTCGTCGCCGTTGCCAACGCCGAAGGTGTGAATGCCGACGAGGAACGCGTTCACAAGACCATTTTAGGAGTTATAGGCCCTCACGCCGACCATAAGCCATCCATGCTTCAGGATCGCATCGCCCACAGGCGCACGGAAGTTGACTCCATATGCGGCATTGTGGTCGAAAAGGCGCGACTGCACTCAATGCGCGCCGATTGCGTAAACACGGTGTACCGCCTGATCAAAGTCGTCGAAAACAGCTATCTGAACCCTTAACCCTCTACTCCTCCGGCGGTAAGGCGTCGTATCAGGATTTCCCGGAACGTTTGGCAGTAAGCGCAGGCATGAACGACCGACCGGTTTCCACGTCCCACCTTTACTTTCGACGAAGGACTTGAACACAACCGACAACAATTGAAAGGAATGAATTCAATGAAAAAGTGTCTCTGTCTCATTCTCGCCGCGATTATGGTAATGTCGCTATCCGCTTTCGCCTGTGCCGAGACCACTTACCGCCTCGGACACATGTCGCCTCTGGACAACAACTACAACCTGCTCGCGGAGCGCTTCAAGGCGCTTGTCGAAGAAAAGAGCGAGGGCCGTATCAAGATCGAAATCTATCCCCAGGCTCAGCTTGGCTACGACAGGGAAGCCATGCAGTTTGGCACGGTTGATTTCGCCGTGAACACAACATCGGTCATTTCTAACTTCGCCCCCCTCATCGGAACGCTGGATCTGCCGTACCTGTTTGACGACTGGGATCACATCATCCGCTTCATCGAGTCCGACTCGGCGGCGCAGCTTCTGAGCGAAGGCGAAAACGTTGGTCTGAGCGGATTGGCTCTCATGGGCCGCGGCTTTCGCAGCGTAACCAATAACGTGCGCCCGATAACGAGCCTGGACGACATAAGAGGCGTCAAGATTCGCGTCGTAGAGTCCACGGTCTACCTTAGAACCTTTGAGGATTTCGGAGCTATAGCCTCCGCCATGTCATTCGGCGAGGTTTTCACGGCTTTGCAGCAGGGCGCCATCGACGGTCAGGAGAATCCGCCTGAGACTATATACGCCGAACGCGTATACGAGGTGCAGGAATATCTCTCCCTCACGCAGCACATCGCGGGCTGGGCGGCTCTAATGGCGTCTCAGGCCACGATGGATTCGATGTCCGCCGAGGATCAGGCCCTGATACGCGAATGCGCGGTCGAGGCGGCTGCCGCCGAAACTCAGGTCAACCGCGAGAAGGAAGCCGACTTTATCGCCCTGCTGGAAGATATGGGCATGACCGTTAACGACCTGGACCGCGCGCCCTTCAAGGCCGTCGCGACGAGCGCCTACACCTGGTTTGAGGAGAATTACGGCGACGCCGGCATGGCTTACGTAAACGCCATAGACGCCCAGCGTTAATCATTATACCACACTGCCGCCGCGGGTTTCCCCCGCGGCGGATCCCGGCAGTACTCAAAAGAAGGGAGAATAGGCTGTGAAGGCTATTCGTAAATATATATCCGGTCCTTTGTTGGCCGTCACCCGAATCCTTCTGATTATTCTGATGATAATAATGGTTATTTCGATGTTCATACAGGTGCTTACCAGATGGCTGGGTATAAGCGTAGCGTGGACCGAAGAAATGACGCGCTTTGCCTGCATATGGCTGATATTCCTCGGTTCCTCGTTTCTGTCCGACTATGACGGGCATATAAACGTGACCATACTCGACTCGGTGTTAAAGAAAAATCCCAAGGCGCTTCGCATTCTATCCGTCGTTCGCAAGCTTATATTTATCGCCTTTTCGCTGATTATCGGAAAGGTTGGAATCGACGCAAGCGCCATGGTAATGCGGCAGACGTCGCCAAATATGGGTATACCTATGAACTTTATGTACATATGCATACCGATAGGCGCGTTTCTGACGGCTCTATATCTGATTATCAACCTGTTTGTCAAGCCCGAAGCGCAAAGCGAAAACAAAGAGGAGGTGCAAAACGGATGATCGCCGCATTCTTTATTCTCTTTGTGGTGTTGCTGTTTATCGGCGTTCCGGTGGCTCTGGCGGTAGGCGTTCCCTCGCTTTTCTACATATTGGGCACGGGAATTCAACCAATGATAGTCATACAGCGGCTTTTCTCCGGCGTTAACGTTCTGGCTCTGATGGCCATTCCGTTTTTCATACTTGCAGGAAACCTTATGAACACGGGCGGCATCGCCAGAAGGCTCGTGGCGGTGGCCAATATATTCGTCGGGCGGTTTACCGGAGGACTGGCGATAGTGACGGTTATGGCGTGCATGTTCTTCGCCGCCATATCCGGAAGCGGCGTGGCTACGGCGGCGGCCATGGGCATGATAATGGTTCCCGAGATGATAAAGCGCGGGTACGGCAAGGAGTTCGCGAGTACCGTCGTAGCGTCCGCTAGCCCCATAGGAGTAATTATACCGCCGAGCATATCGTTCATTCTGTACGGAGTTATGACATCGTCGTCCATATCGGATTTGTATCTGGCGGGCATACCTTCGGGCATATACGTGGGCATCGCGCTCATCATAGTATGTATAATGAAATCGAAAAAGCTCGGCTATAAGGGAGACGAACGCAAGTACACAAAAAAGGAAATCTGGTCGATTATAAAAGACGCGCTGTGGGCGCTGGGAACCCCCGTTATACTCATAGGAGGAGTTTTCGGAGGATGGTTCACGCCTACGGAATCCGCCGTTATCGCGGTTGTGTACTCAATCATCGTGGGGCTTTTCATCTATAAGGACATGAAGATAAAGGATCTGCCCAAGGTCTTTCTGGAATCGGCAAAGACCACGGCAAATACCATGTTCATAATAGCCTGCGCGACGATTTTTGCCTACGTGCTCTCATACGAGCGCATTCCGCAGATGATCGTTTCCGGCTTCTCCAGCCTCACCTCGAACCCCTATCTGATTCTTCTTATCATAAACGTTATACTGCTGCTGGCGGGAACGTTTATGGAAACCACGGCCATAATGATAATCCTCGTGCCGCTTTTGTGGCCCGTGGCTCAGCAGGTTGGCGTAAACGTCGTTCACTTTGGCCTCATAGTCACCGTGAACACGGCCATAGGACTTCTTACGCCGCCGTTCGGATCGTGTCTTTTCGCGACCTCGGCTGTATGCAAGGTGCCTATTGAAGACATTTGCAGACACGTAGTTCCCTTCATGGTGGCGTCTATACTGGCGCTTTTATTCATCACATACGTGCCGCAGAGTATTTTGTTCCTGATAGGTTAGCCTTACAGATAATTCCGCGTTTAACCTCAGATTTTACCCGAAAGGAAGCTTTGTTATGAAGCGATTGAAATTTTACGGTATCGGCGGACAGGGCGTCGTGACAGCCGCAAAAACGCTGTCCATCGCCGTTTCGATCCACGAAGACGAGTACGCCATAACGGTACCCGCCTACGGACACGAACGTCGCGGCGCGCCGGTCTACACAGACATGGTAATCGACGAAAAGCCCATCGTCCTGAATTGTTTCGTCTACGAGCCGGACATAGTGATAGTACTCGACGCCTCCATAATCGACAAGCACAAGCAGGTCGATGTCGGCAAGGGTATGCATCCCGAAACGGTGCTCGTCATAAACACGCCCTCAGCCGAAGTAGCCAGGCGCTACGCCGAG
>JAUNBY010000276.1 GCA_030526935.1 Clostridia bacterium | reverse complement strand
CTCCGCCTGTTCCGGATACATCATTTCTATCGGCAACAGTCCCGCCGCGATTGAAACGCAGGTCTGGTGCCGCGCGTCGAGGCTGTTCGTGCCATGAGTGCGGCTGTTGAGAAAATGTATGCAGTGGTGGCCGTCGAAGTTGTTGTCGAGTATCTCTCCGCCTCCGTGGGGCATGCAGTTCATGGACGCCGCGTATCTGGCAGAGCCTATATCCACCCAAATGGCTCGCCTTTCCCACGTCCATTCGCCGCCGACCGCGGCCAGGAATATAGCTGTGTCCTGCACGGTGAGCGGTTGAACGTCGGCGTGATTGTACCCACCGCGCCGCTGCTCGCGCCATGTAAGCCCGGTTTCAACGTCGGTTACGGTCGCCACCATGCCGATTTCAAACGCGCTTTGTATATCCCCCGTCCACCAGTCGGAGTTTATGACGCCTCCCGGGAGGTATATGGTCGTATCGCGGGTGACGGGCATGAGGTTGCGCGGCATTACGCGCGCTCTGGACGAAAAAAGCGCGGACATGGTTTCGGTGTTGGCTATCCCCGTCTGCTCCAGGCGCTCGACCGACTGAAACGCCGCTACCGCCTGCATGGTGGTGTTGTCGTAATAGCCCGTGGGGGTATCGACGAGATAGCCCTTTGCTATCAGCCGGTTTTGAAGCCTTTTGACCGCCGCGCCCGCGTCCGTAAGCTGAAGGCTGAGTATGCGTATGGGGTCTTCGGGCGCGTCTTCGCCATACAGAACGTCTCTGAAGTCGCCAAGCAGTTCGAACTCGTCGCTCATTCCCGATTGATATCTGAATCGGAGCACCGCGTCCACGGTATCTATATCGAGTACGCCGTTGGGCACGCCGTCAAAATATCCAAGCTCTTCCAGCCTTTCCTGCATAGGCTCTATGGAGTCTCCCGAAAGACCGAGCTGGTAGTTGAAGTCGGGGCTGACGGCGAGCGCGTCGAGGGGGAAATAGCCCGTTATTCCAGAAAGTAGAACCCTCGCCCGCTCGGAGTCGGCTTCGAGCATTATGACCGATTCGCCGGCATGGAAGCGTATATCAAGCCCTGTTTGCTCGCAGTGGAAATCGCATTCGCGAACGAGGTAGAATTCGCGTCCGGCTGACGATATGGATATCAAGTCTTCGAGAGCTTCCTCCGTCGCCGTCAAAGAGGAGACGGGCACGTAAAGCAGCGTGTCGATATAGCTTATGCGCGCCCATTCGCCCTCGATGGCTACGACGTCCACTGTCGTCCCGCTTCCAAGCTCGTCGTAAGGTTCTGAATTTATCGTGAGATAAACCGCCGTCGTATCGGCGAGGTTCGCCTTTTCTCCGGCATGAGGCTCGTATTCAGCCGCGAGACAGCTTCCGAAAAGCATAAGAACAATCGCGATTATCGCGGAAAAACGCTTCATTTATCCTGACTACCCAGCCTTTTGAGCCAGCGCTCCTTCATGGGTATAATGCTCGACTGCTCGACGGGCCTGAATTCCCATACGAAATTCGCGTCGCCACGACGCCGCTTTGTCGAAAACAGCGGGTCGATTCCGCGTTCGTTTTCAAACGCGCAGTTCTGCCCCGCGACTATCTCGATATCACCGCTTTCGCCGTCGGGAAATATTAACAATAATTTAAAACCGACTCCGCCCTTCTTGCCAAACCCTAAAAGCCCGCCCATACCTTCCGACTGTATGAATACTTCTTCGACAGTCGCGCGTACCGACGGATATTCTCTGACCAGAAAATCCGCGTCTTCTCCGGGAGAAGGTCCTTCGATGTATAAATAGCTTCCGTTTGAAAGCGCTATGCCGTGAAAGCCGCCGCCGGTCTGCCCGTATATTGACTTTTCAGACACATATCCCTTTTGTTTAAGCATATCCGCGAACGCCACGCGCTTGTCTTCAAGCTCCTTTAGATTTTGCTTGCGCTGCTTTTCGGCGCTGTTATCGAATAACGGCAATTGCTAAACCTCCTCGTGACTAAATTGAACGTAATCTATTATAGCAGATAAATTCCTAATAAGCAACAGTTGTACCTTAACGTCTTATATGTTAAAATAGAGAAGCTATAAGGAGGATTACCGAAGATGTGGTTTACTTACTCGCTGCTGACAATATTTGCGTGGGGCGGGAGCGATCTTTTTACCAAGATGGGCACCGATCCCAATGATAACCTGAGCCATTGGAGAGTCGTGATAATGGTCGGCGTCGTGATGGGTCTGCACGCGACCGGCGTTCTGCTTTTTTCAAACCCCGGGTTTACCCTGATGGACGTCATAGCCTATTTACCCGTGTCCTTCATGTACATACTGTCCATGGTTCTTGGATACGCGGGACTCAGGTATATAGAGCTTTCCGTGTCGTCGCCCGTTTGCAATTCCTCGGGCGCGGTCGCGGCGGTTTTGTGCTTCCTGTTTTTAGGCCAGACCATGGAGGGTATACAGATAGCCGCCGTGGTTATGATAAGCGGCGCACTTGTCGCCCTGGCGGTTCTCGAGCGGCGATACTCCATAGACGAGATTAATAAAGAAGATAAGAAATACAGATATGGCCTCCTTGCCCTCATATTCCCGCTTTTATACTGCGTTATAGACGGCGTAGGCTCCACGATGGACGCCTACTTCCTCGAAAACATAATCGACGAGGACAGGGCGAACATAGCTTACGAATACACGTTTTTAGTCGCGGCCGCGTTTTCCTACGTATATCTGAGGTTTATTAAAAAACGCCGCTTCCGCTTCTTCGAAGAAAAGAAATTCGCGCTCGGGGCGATATGCGAGACCGCCGGACAGTTTACGTATATAAGAGCCATGTCGGAAAACGCCATAGTCGCCGCGCCCATGATAGCTTCATACAGCGTGTTCTCTATGATACTGTCGCGCATATTCCTCAAAGAAAAGCTCAAAACGGCTCAGTATATCGCTATAGCCGTTGTAATGGCGGGTATATTCATACTCGGAATGGAGTAAAGGGGGACGCCCGGTGTTAAGCCTATCGCAGATGCATACAAAACGAGCGGCGGAGCTTGAAATAAAGCTGGACGATTGCCGGAATGTCGCGCAGGCTAAGCAGGTTGCCTGTGAATGGATAGACGATATAACGGCAAACTATATCTCACAGGTCGATTTTGTGTATTCAAGGCAGTCGGCGAACAGCTTAGCCGACGTAGCTAAACAGGCCGTGAGATCGATAAGCGCGGTCGATAAAGCCGCGTGGCGATACGCGGAGCCTGTCGAAAGGGCAAAGGGGATTACCGCCAAAGACGCCATAAAATATTCCCCGGCGGCTTTGATGTTAGTGGTGGGCGTAATATGCCTTGCATATGGCTTGACCGCCGCCTGCTGTCTTTGCGTCATCGCGGCCGCGGCGAGCGTCGTGGTCTCGACGGTCGTTAAGGACAGACCCGCGGTCGAAGCGTCTCCCGTCGTCAACAGGGACGAACTCATCGCGAGGCTTTATCGCGTATTTGAGGAGATGGACGCCAGGCTCGCCGAATCGGTAAATGATATGCTTCCCGACGCGCCGAGGCTGACAAGGGGAGTCATAGAAGGGGTTCAGATGCTTACTGAAGCCCGAATAACCGCCGACGGCGAATACGCGCTTAAGAGCGTGCCGCTTTTAGTCGATTCGCTCAGGAGACAGGGTATATCACTGGAGGTTTATTCGCCGGAAACCCGCGCGGATTTTGAACTGCTTCCCTCGCTCAAGGGCGGGGATACCATAAGGCCCGCCGTCAGGCAGGGGGATAAGCTCCTCTTGCGCGGACAGGCCACCGTCGAAATTGACAAACGACTCCGGCAGGGGGTATAGGCGTGAATCTGTTTTCAAAAATCTTACTGAAGGAAGAATCGGGGAACGACGCCTCCGACGCGTGGCTCGCGCCGGCGCGGGAGAATAAAGCGGTGATTGCCCAAAAAAATGACGAAATGCCGGACGAACCGGTGAGCCTCTTCGGATTCGACCTCGGCGACGGCGAAAGCTCCGTCGCCTGGACGAGATCGGATACATACGCCGCCCCGCTTCTCATGGAAGTCACGGGGAGAAAGAGCATTATAACGGCGCTTGGCGAGACCGAAGACGATATTCTCATTGGCGACGACGCGTATATGTGCGACCCCAAGAGGCTTTATGTGCGCTTTAAAAGCCGTTACCTCAAAAAGCCAGAGCAAATCCGCCCGATAATCTCAAAATTTGCCTCAAAGGTCTATTCCGAGCTTTTAAAAACCGGAAAGCTCGACGACAAATCGCGCTTTTTCGTGGGCTGCCCCTCTGGTTGGAAGGACGCGTACCGCGAGAGATATAAAAAGATATTTCTC
>JAUNBY010000275.1 GCA_030526935.1 Clostridia bacterium | reverse complement strand
CCGACAGGCTTGGGCGCGACATTTTTTCCAGGATACTTCACGGAGCGGGCAATTCCTTCGCCATGACGTTTTTAATGGTCGCCGTTATTAGCGTAACAGGCACGTTCATAGGGCTGACGTGCGGCTATTTCGAGGGAGCGTTCGATACCTGCGTTATGCGTGCGGCCGATATACTTCTGGCCTTTCCGGAAACGGTGTTCGCCATAGCGGTGGCGGGAATGCTTGGACCCGGTCTGCTTAATACGGTATTGGCGCTGTCGCTTATAGGATGGACGCGCTATGCCCGCATGACGCGCAGCCTGACCACGTCGGTCAAAAAGCGGGGTTATGTGATTCAGGCGAGGTTCAGCGGCGCTTCGACGGCTAAAATACTGTTTAAGTACATACTCCCCAACGTAGCGCCGCAACTGGTGGTTATGGCGGCGATGAGCGTGGGAAGCACCATGCTTTCTCTGGCGAGCTTGTCTTTTCTTGGGCTGGCGAGCCAGCCTCCCACGGCCGAGTGGGGCTTTATGATATATGAAAGCCGTCAGTACATGCAGATCGCGCCGTGGATGATGATATATCCGGGACTGGCGCTGTTGCTTACGGTGGTGGTATTCAACCTTCTGGGCGACGCCTTGCGCGATTTTATGGATATAAAGATGTGATAGCAGTGCTCGCTTTCAGGCGGCGTATCGATAAAAATCTATTTATTCTGAGGAGAAAAATCATGAAAAAAATCCTGTACATAGTCTTAGCCCTTATACTTTCGATTGTCGCGGTTGCCGCGGGCTTCGCCGAAGAAAATGAAGGGCATCTCGAAGTTTCCACTTTCTGGATTACCCCCGATCTCAACTTTGCAAACGGCTATAACGGCTGGGTTTGCACCAGAATCGGCATAGGAGAAACGCTTATAAGGCTTAACGACGACGTGCAGCTTGAGCCGTGCGTCGCCGACAGTTGGGAACAGGTTGATGAATTGACCTGGAAATTACACATACGCGAGGGCGTCTCATTTCACAACGGCAAGCCCGTAGACGCCGCTGCCGCCATGGCTTCCATACAATACGCGTATGACAACAACAGCCGCGCGGTTTCTTATCTGGATCTGAAGGAAATGTCCGCCGACGGTCAGGAATTGACCATCGTCACCAACAATCCCAACGCCGCCGTTATATTCAACCTCACGGAGCCGCTTTTCTGCATATTCGACGTATCTTCCGAGAATCTCGACGATATGCCCCAGGGCACAGGCCCCTATATGGTTACGGGCTTTGACGAGGACGTGCGCGTATATCTTTCCAAAAACGAAAGCTACTGGGATGGCGAGGTCGGCCTTGATACCATAACCGTCACCGAAATCGCCGATTCCGAAGCCCGCTCCATGGCGCTTCAATCCGGCGAGACCGAGATGACGGTGACTTTGGACAACGCGAGCCTGATTTTATTTGACAACGAGAATTACAACGTATCCGTGGCAATCGGCGAGCGGACAAACACGGTCTTCATGAATAACGAGCGCCCCTTCACCGGGGAACTCGCGCTGCGCCAGGCTATAAGCTGGGCGGTCGATCGCGAAACGTATGCCGCGACTATAACCGGCGGCGAAGCGGCTACGGGTTTATTCCCCTCGAGCCTTCCCTATCACAACGACGAGCTGACCGCCTATACTTATGATCCCGACAGGGCGAATCAGATACTCGACCGGGCGGGTTTTGTGGATACCGACGGCGACGGCATACGCGAGATAAACGGCGAGAACATTCATCTTGAGTTTTATATGGCCGCTTCTCATGGATCGAGCGACGGTATGCTACTGGCTCAGGCTATACAGGCGGATCTTCGAAACATTGGCGTAGAGGTCGAACTGTTGATGGCTGAAAACCTCTCCGACATAATCGCATCGGGCAACTTCGATATGAGCACCGATAACAGCAACACCGCTCCTACCGGCGACGCGCAGTACTTCCTGAGCATTCGCTACGGCGCCACTTACGGCGGCAGCGGAAGCGACCACAGCGGCAATACGGGACGCTATCACAGCGAGGAAATGGAAGCGCTTCTTGAAAGAATGAATTCGACCTTCGACGTCGAACAGCGCTACTATCTGGCTCGCGACGCCGCCCAGATTCTGCTCGACGACGCGGCCGCACTGTACCTTACATATGTTCCCATGAATACCGTCAGCGCGTCATACGTTAAAAACGCCGAACAGCCTACCGTCGATTACTATATGATAACAAAGGATCTGACTATAGAGAAGTAAAGAATACTTGACTGGAGATAAGAATGCCGGACATTCTCAATATCCGAAATCTCAGCGTGCATTATAAGGACGCCGAATGCCCCGCCATAAGCGGTTTTTCAATGGATATTCCCGATAAGTCGATCGTCGCCATCGTAGGTGAAAGCGGCAGCGGGAAATCCACCGTCATTCGCGCCATAATAAACCTGTTGTGCGGCGGCGGGCGCATAACGGGCGGGGAGATACTCTATCGCGGCCGGAATCTTGTTGGACTGCCTGAAAACGAATATCGCAAATTGCGGGGCAAGCATATCTCAATGATATTCCAGGACGCGTATTCCACCATGGACCCCAGAAAGAAGATAGCATACCAGTATATAGAGTCGCTGCTCGCCCATATGAAAATCTCAAAGGCAAAGGCCAGGGCGATGGGGATTAACATGCTCTCGCGCATGGCGCTTCCCGACCCCGAGCGCATAATGGACTCCTATCCGTTCGAACTGTCGGGCGGCATGGCGCAGCGCGTCGCCATCGCCATGTCGCTTTCCAACCACTCCGATTTGTTGCTGGCCGACGAACCCACGAGCGCCCTCGACGTCACCGTTCAGGCGCAGGTAGCAAAGGTCATAATGCATCTGAGGGACGAACACGAAAAGTCGGTCATTATAGTAACTCATAATCTTGGCCTGGCGGCTTACATGGCGGACTATATCGCCGTTATGCATCACGGCAGGCTCGTGGAGTGGGGACAGAGCGAGCGGGTTTTGAACCACCCTGATGATGAATACACCAAAATGCTTATAAATTCCATACCGGATATGGAGGTGGCGGAATTTGACTGACGAATCGAACGTGCTTTTTGTGAATAACGCGTATAAGCAGTTTGGCGTTCGCGGCGGAGGGACGCTCACCGCGGTCGGCGGCGTGAGCTTTTTTATACGCCGGGGCGAGTGCCTGGCCGTGATAGGTGAAAGCGGATGCGGCAAGAGCACGCTTGCGAGGCTGGTTACGGGCATAGACGCGCTTACGGGCGGAGAGGTTTTGTTCGCGGGTAGAAATATAGCCGGGCTGAAAGGCGCCGAACTGCGCGACATGCGCCGCAATATGCAGATCATACTCCAAAACGCGGCGGACGCCATAAGTCCCCGCATGAAGATCAAGACCTTCCTTATGGAACCGTGGATCAATTTCAAACTGGCCGACAGACAGACGGCGAGAGAGCGGATTGTGGAAACGCTCGATATGGTCAGGCTGGGGTCTGAAGTGCTCGAGCACTATCCGCATCAGCTTTCCGGCGGCGAACTGCAGCGCGTGTGCATCGCGCGCGCCTTCGCCATAAGGCCGGAATTGCTGGTCTGCGACGAAATAACCAGCGCGCTCGACGTTTCCGTGCAAAACGACGTCATGAGGCTGTTTCGCGATATCCAGCTGCAGACCGGCACGGCCTGCCTTATGATCTGCCACGATCTGGCGCTGGTACACGACTTTTCCGATCGCGTGATGGTTATGTACTTGGGACAGGCGGTGGAAATGTTAGACAGCAGCGATTTGGGAACCAGAGCGATCCACCCGTATACGCGGGGACTGCTTCAGGCGATGTTTTTCATAAGCGGCAGGCGTGACGGACGAAAAACGCGCGTTCTCATGGGCGAGCCGCCAAGCCCGGTGAACCTGCCAAGAGGATGCCGGTTTTGCGGGCGATGTCCAAAGGCAGCGGATATTTGCGCCGAACAGGCGCCCGCGTTTAGAGAAGTGGAGCGGGGGCACTTTGCCGCCTGTCACTTCATTTGATGCGTAAGCCGTTTTGCCGCGCGGCGACGGTTGATGACGTATCCGACAGCGGCGCGGGCATATTTGCCGAATCTTTCATGAAGCATTCACACAGGCTGATCTCTTAACTGAGGAACAGCTCGGGTCGTTCCCTTATAAGCTCGGGCATCATCTTCGTCACCGTGGGGCGGGCTAGCCCCGTCGCCAGTGCGATCTGCGCGTGGGTGAGGTTTGTAACGTCGTGCCTCCGGCAAAAACTGAGCAGATATTCGACGGCGCTTAAACGTCACAGTCACGCCCGCTCAGAATGCGCGCGATTATATAAAGGTCGAAAACGCGAAGGGAAC